>CBDURX010000293.1:0-4257 GCA_965369485.1 uncultured bacterium
GCATAGTCAGATGGCCCTTGATCAATATCTGGAATCGGTAGCGATCGTGCAAGCGGGGGAATACGGCCGGAGCTGGGCCCAGGATGTCCCGTCCTTTCTCCTGCAGAGCAGTGCGAAACGCATGGGCCAAGGCGCAAGCAGCCGCCTCGGTAGCGCCGCGGCGCCGACCGTTCAGACCGACCCTCAGCAGACGACGGAATGGGGGATACCCGAGGGCTCGCCGCGCTGTCAGCTCCTGGGACACGAACGTACCATAGTCGTGGTTGGCGGCAGCCCGCACCACGGGATCGTCGGGCCGGTAGGTCTGGAAGATCACCTGGCCGGGTCCGATACGCCCGGCCCGGCCGGCTACCTGGGTCAGCAGTTGGAAGGACCGTTCGGCGGCCCGGTAGTCCGGTAGTGTCAAGCCGTCGTCAGCGGCCAGCACCCCCACCAGCCCCACGGCGGGAAAATGGTGACCCTTGGCCACCATCTGAGTTCCGATGAGGATCTGGGCCTGGCCGGAGGCAAACCGGGACAGGATGCGAGCGTGACTCCCACGCCGGCGGGTGGCGTCACGGTCCAGGCGCAACAGCGTGGCCTGGGGAAACACCGCGGTCAGGGCCATTTCCACCTTCTCCGTACCGCCGCCCGAGGGCAGCAAGTGCTCTCCTCCACAATCACGGCAGGTCTCGAGCACTGGCTGCGTGAACCCGCAATAGTGGCACAGCAGACGGTGGGGTCGCAGGTGCAAGGTCAGCCCGATGTCACAGCGCGGGCACATGACCGTTTCGCCGCAATCGGCACACTGCAGCGCCCGGGCGAAGCCGCGGCGGTTGTAGAAAAGGATGACCTGCTTGCCACCGTCGAGGGTGGCACCAATGTGCTCAATGAGCCGGTCCGAGATTCCCTCCGGGGCCGGCTGGCCACGCATGTCGACGATTTCCACCTCGGGCAGCTCGCCCACGGCGCGCTCCTTCAGGGTCACCAGCTGGTACCTCCCGCGAAGTCCATTCTGGTAGGACTCCAGGTCCGGCGTGGCCGAGCCGAGCAAGATCACCGCCTTGTTCTCGCGCGCTCTCACCAGCGCTGCATGACGAGCGTGGTAGTGCGGCCTCTCCTCCTGCTTGTAGGAAGTCTCGTGTTCCTCGTCCACGATGATCGCGCCGAGGTCACGTACGGGAACGAACAGGGCCGAGCGTGGGCCCACCACCACCCTGATCTCACCCGCCGCGGCTGCTTCGTGCACACGGCAGCGCTGGCCGTTGGACAACCCGCTATGAATGGCGGCCGCCATGGCGCCGAAGCGCTCGTTGATGCGGGCGAGGGTCTGGGGCGTCAAGGCTATTTCGGGCAGCAAGTAAATGGCGCCACGGCCCCGGGCCAGGGTGTCGGCGATCACCTGCAGGAAGACCTCTGTCTTGCCGCTGCCGGTGATCCCGTGAACCAGGATGGTTCCGTAACTGTGTGCGGTGAGGAGTGCCCGGGCCGCCGCCACGCAATCCCGCTGGGCCGTGGTCAGATTGATATCCTCCGTGTCGGCGAGGGGGTAGGCGATCTCGTCACTCTGGCTCCGCGCACGGGTACCGGGAGCCGGCGGGTGGAACAACGGCACCACCTCGCCCAGCGGCACGGCGTAGTAAGCGGCCAGCCACCTCGCCAGCCGGCGCCGTTCTGGCGCCAGGCTGTACTCCGCCGGTAACAGGCGGCGCACGTCCCGCAGCGTCCGTCCGGCCACCTCCGTGCGGTCGGCTCCGGCCGGGCCCACCTCCACTACCAGACCGATCAACTCTCGTCGGCGGCCGAAGGGCACACCGACCAGGTCGCCGGGCGCTGGCAAGCGACCATCCCCGCGAGCAGTGGCGCCGAAACGGTAGGTGAAGGTTTGGGGTAACGGCACCGGCAGGGCGACCTCGACGAGACAGGTCGGCGGCGCGGTGGCCTCGCTGCGGCTGCTGGACATGGAGTGTATCCCTCCTGATTAAGGGATACTAACCCGCTCCGGGCGACACGACAACACAACCCGGTAGATTGTCCACACGTTTCAACCGCTATGCGGCCACGCCTCGCGGTGACATGCACGGAATCATGGTGATGAGGGGGTCATTGGCGTGCAGAGCATCAACCCGCTTTATTCATGCGGGTCAGCCCTTAGGCACGCCGAGCAAGGACTGGACGGTCTCGACGAGGCGTTGCGGGCTGAACGGCTTGACAATGTACGCGTCGGCTTTGACTTGCTGCCCGCGCTGGCGATCGTCATTGCTGTTCTTGGCCGTCAACATGACAACCGGAATGGCGGAGGTGGAAGTGTCCTCTTTCAGGCGGCGGCAGACCTCGAAGCCGTCACCACGCGGCATCATGACATCCAGTATGATCAGGTCAGGCGATTCGGTACGGGCCAGGGTCAGGGCCTCGTCACCGTCACACGCTGTAATCACCTTGTAACCTTCGGCACCAAGGCTGAAGTCGAGGATGTTACGGATGTTGAGCTCATCATCGACGATCAGGACCTTCTGCAAGGCCTTTCCTCCCGTCACCGGGTTCATGCCCGGATTATGACCTGAACATTCCAGGTATGAGTCCTCTCGTCTGATTATCGACTGTCATCCGTATCCCTTGAGAGGGGAACATCAGAAACGGACAGCGGGGCGGAGTCGACGGGAACCGATACCAGTTCTGTCTGGACCGACCCGGCCGTGATTATGACCGGGTCCACCACGGGAACGGCCACTGCGCCTCCACTGTACAGTTCCCTCTGGAGGTGCCGCAGGGTCTCGCCGTGTGATCGCGCCTCCAAAAGGAAGGGCGCGGCCAGCCGGGGACAGAACTGGAGCCCGGCGAGCTCCTCGATCTCCGTCAGGGCCTCATCCAAACCGCGGGCCGGCTGGTAAGGCCGCTCCTGCAGCATCGCGTGCAGGCTGTCGGCCAGGGTCACCAGGCGAGCGCCGATGGGGATCGCCTCCCCCTCCAGACCATCGGGGTAACCGTCACCGTCGAACCGCTCGTGATGGTGCAGAATGATCTGACGCACCTTGGACGGTATCTGTAGTGGCGCGAGCAGTTCGAGGCTGGCAGCCACGTGCCCCTGGATCTTCTCCCGCTCCTCGGGCGCCAAGGGCGAACTCTTGCGCAACAGTTGGCCGGATATCTTCGTCAGGCCGACGTCGTAGCAACGCAGGGCGAAGGCCAGGTGCTCCACTTCCTCGGACGGCAACTTCAGGCGCCGGGCCGTGGCGAGGCAGATATCGTGACAGACCGTGGTCAAACCGTTGTGGTCGTGTTGCCGCAGCGAGATGGCAGCCCGCAACGCGTCTTGCACCGACACGAACCGTCGAGTGTGCGCTTCGTGGCCACGATACTGCTTCAGCAGAGAGCTGACGCGGGGCGCCAGAGACTCCAGCAGGATCCGGTCGTCCTCGCTCATCGGCCCTCCATCGGACCGGTTGTTGATGTTGATCACGCCGATGACGTCCAGGCCGTCCAGCAGCGGCACGCTCAGCAACGAGGAGGTCTCGTATTTCGGGTCGCTGGTCGACTTCTCGAACCGCATGTCGGCCGTAACATCGGGAACAAACAGGGAGCGGCCACTGGCCCAGACCTTGCCCGCGATGCCGGCACCCTTGCGTACCCGGGTGCTCTGCACCACGCTCTCGGCCAAGCCGACGGCGGCCAAGATATTCAGGTACTCACCGGCGGCATCCGGTACC
The DNA here is from genome assembly GCA_965369485.1 of uncultured bacterium. Taxonomy (GTDB): domain Bacteria; phylum Krumholzibacteriota; class Krumholzibacteriia; order LZORAL124-64-63; family LZORAL124-64-63; genus CBDURX01. The sequence goes on from CBDURX010000293.1 coordinate 3,687, forward strand.
AGCAACGACACGATCTCCATTTCGCAGGTGACGGCGATCCAGCGCACGAGCCGATCCACGAATTCCACCGGATCGCTTTGACGCAGTGCGGGCAGGTCACTGCCAATGCCCTGCACGACCCGCTGACGGCGCGGAAAGACCACCGTGAAGCGCGTTCCGTGTGGCTGGATATTTTCCGCCCAGATGCGGCCATCATGATAGTGGGCGATATCCTGGCAGATGGCCAGGCCGACACCTTGTCCGCCGTGTTCGCGCGTGGAGGAGCCGTCCACCTGGTAGAAGCGGTCGAAAATGTACTTCATCTTCTCTTCGGGAATGCCGATGCCGCTGTCCTCGACAGTCAGCACCACGTTACCGCCACGCTGCTGCAATCCAATGCGGATGGAGCCACCTTTTTCGGTGAACTTGAAGGCATTGCTCAACAGATGGTCCAGCAACTGCTGCAAGAGTACCGGGTCGGCTTCCAGGAGTAGTGGCCTGGGGGGCAATGTTATCCGAAGGTCGATATCGTGTTCCATAGCCTGTTTCAGCGCATTCTCCTCGATCCGCTTCAACAACCCGGTCAAATCGG
>CBDURX010000294.1:0-4242 GCA_965369485.1 uncultured bacterium
CTTCAAGAAGCTGGATACCCAAGAAGATTGGGACAGCCTGCAGGAGCTGGCCGAGACGGTCGTCGAATTCTTCGCCGAGAATGCCCTGGAGCACGAGCGTACCGGCGAGATGATCGAGCGCATCGGGCTGGCCAATTTTCTCGATGCAATCGACGTGGATATCGATCCCAACATGGTCTCCGCTCCGCGTACCAGCTCGTATGTCCGTCTGGACGGCTGGGACGAGGAGGTGGAAAAGTGGACCGAGCGCCAGGCGGGTTGATTCCGTAGCCTTTTCTGCATCCGGTAATAGTCGGACGGAGCCCGCCGGGTTCCGTCCGGTTTGAAAACACGAAGCGATTTCAGTAGGAGGTCAGTATGGCCGTACAGGCACGCGAGCCGATCGAGAGCGGAGTCCCCGATCCTTTTCAATACATGCACCCCACGTTGCGCCGGAACTTCGGCCAGTGGAAGTACCATGACCGGCCCCGCCCGGGAGTCCTGCGCCACGTATCCAAGAACGACGAGCAGATCTGGACGGTCAAGGCGGCAACCGCCCGGCAGCTTGACGTTTTCACCATGCGGACCCTGTGCGATATCGCTGACGAATTTTGCAGCGGACACATCCGCTTCACCATGCGCGGCAACGTCGAGTTCATGGTAACCGACGAGTCCCAGGTCGAACCGTTGATCAAGCGGGCTGTCGAAGCCGGTTTTCCGGTGGGTGGTACCGGTAACTCGGTGACCATGCCGTCCCACACCCAGGGCTGGATACACTGTGACATCCCCGCTTCCGACGCCTCCGGCGTGGTGAAGTCCCTGATGGAAGAGCTCATGCACGAGTTCACCCATGAAGAGATGCCCAACCGGGTGCATATCACCACCTCCTGCTGCCAGATCAACTGCGGCGGCCAGGGCGACATCGCCATCAACATTCAGCACACCAAGCCGCCCAAGATCAACCATGATATGGTGGCTAACGTCTGCGAGCGTCCCTCGGTGGTGGCCCGCTGCCCGGTGGCGGCCATCCGTCCGGCCATGGTCAACGGCAAACCCTCCCTGGAGGTGGACGAGAAGAAGTGCATCTGCTGCGGCGCCTGCTTCCCGCCTTGTCCGCCCATGCAGATCAACGACCCCGAGCACTCCAAGATCGCCATCTGGATCGGCGGCAAGAACTCCAACGCCCGCAGCAAGCCCATGTTCCACAAGCTGGTGGCTGCCGGTATTCCCAACAACGCCCCGCTCTGGCCCGAGGCCGGCGCCGTCGTCAAGAAGATCCTCAAGGTCTATAAGGAGACCGCGAAGGATTGGGAACGCGTCGGCGATTGGGTGGAGCGCATCGGCTGGACGCGTTTCTTCGAGCTGACCGAGCTGCCGTTCACCAAGTACCACATCGACAACTGGCGCGGCGGCCGTCAGAGCCTGAACTCGTCCACCCACATCCGCTTCTAACAAGGGGACGGTTTGATGAAGTTAACCATTCAGGTCAATGAAGGCCCTTACCAGCACCAGGCCAGCGACAGCGCGTACAACTTTGCCGTTGCCGCACTGGAGAAAGGACACGAGATCTTCCGGATCTTTTTCTACCACGACGGGGTGAACAACGGCACGCGCCTGACCACGCCGCCGCAAGACGACCGGAATATCGTCGAGCGCTGGTCCGCGCTGGGCGAGAAGCACAACCTCGATCTGGTGGTCTGCGTGGCCGCGGCCCAGCGCCGCGGCATCGTGGACGACGGCGAGGCCCAGCGCAACGGCAAGGACGCGACCAACATCGCACCGGGATTCCGTATCTCCGGACTGGGCCAATTGGTCGAAGGCGCCATCCAGAGTGACCGCCTCGTGGTTTTCGGCGATTAGGGGGAAGGATCATGTCCATAACCAAAAAGTTCTTATATGTAAACCGCAGGCCCCCCTACGGCACGATCTATGCTTGGGAGTCGCTGGAGGTGGTTCTGATCGGCGCCGCCTTCGAGCAGGACGTAACGCTCGCCTTCATCGACGACGGTGTGTATCAGTTGACCGAGGGTCAGGATACCGCCGCCGCGGGATTCAAGAATTTCTCTCCAACCTACCGGTCGCTCGGTGACTATGAAGTCACCAAGATCTATGTGGAGAAGGAGTCCTTGGAAGAGCGTGGTCTCACCCTCGACGATCTTCAGCACCTCACCTGGGAAGATGAGGATGACGATTGGGCGGAGAAGGATTCGATCAAGCTTGTTAGCCGTTCCGAACTGGCCGAGATCATGGCCGGTCAGGACGTGATGTTCAACTTCTGACTGGAGGCAACCCAATGGCTCTGCTGCACCTCGTCAATAAGTCCCCCTACGAGCGCAACTGCCTGGATACCTGCGTTGCCTACTGCCGGGAAGGAGACACCGTTCTTCTAATCGAAGACGGCGTTTACGCCGCAACGAAGGCCGGCAAGGCCGCCGGGAAACTGAGCGGCCTGGATGTCGCCGTTCTCGGTTCCGATCTGGCGGCCCGCGGTATCGCCCGGGACAAGCTGGTGGATGGGGTCAAGGTGGTCGACTACGGCGATTTCGTCGATCTCGTCGAGGCAAAGGACAAAGTTCAGTCCTGGCTTTGATCGACAGCAACTCAATTTTTTGCAACTCAGATATTTAAGCGGAGAAAACACTATGTCTACTATTGATGTCGATGGTAAGCCCTTTGAGGTCGACGAAGAGGGTTACCTGGCGGACCTGGCTACATGGGTTCCCGGTGTTGCCACGGTGATGTCGGCACAGGACGACCTGGAGCTCACCGACGAGCACTGGGATATCATCAAGTTCCTGCGTTCGTACTACGAAGAGTACCAGATCGCTCCGGCCGTGCGCGTACTGACCAAGTCCGTCGGTAAGAAGCTGGGCAAGGAGAAGGGCAACAGCAAGTACCTCTACGGTCTGTTCCCCTACGGTCCCGCCAAGCAGGCTTGCCGCTACGCCGGCCTGCCGAAGCCGACCGGCTGCGTCTGATCCTGTGTGCAATCACCGGGGGCGTTGCGCCCTGCGGTGATGCACCGCTGGGTGTCCGGCTGCGCGCCGGGCGCTCCGTGGTCTCGGGCGCACGCGCCGGGCCGCAAGGCCGAGCATCGAAGTTGGAAGCGACGCTGGCCAGTCCGGCGCCTCGCCACGAGGGGACCCGCCTGTAAGGTGGATTTTCGCGGCAATTCAGAATGTTGAAGGTAGCGGGAATATGTCGTTTCTGACGATCGTATACGCATTGCTGTTCTATTTCGCCACCGCTGTCCTACTGGTCGGTTTGGTATTGCGGATCAAGAAATACGCCCAGACCCCGGCGCCTTTGAAGATTCCCACTACGCCGGCTCCGACCACTCAGACCGGCGTGGTATTACGCATGTTCCGTGAAGTGGTGTTCTTCGAGAGCCTTTTCAAGGGGACCAAGTGGACCTGGGTCTTTTCCTGGGTGTTCCATTTCGCCCTGCTGCTGGTGCTCTTGCGCCACGGACGTTACTTCTTTGATCCTGTCCCCTGGCCCATTGAGCTGGTGCAGCCGTTCGGCATGTACGCCGGCTTCGCCATGGTGGCGGGACTCGGCGGCCTGTGGGCGCGGCGCTTCCTGGTGGATCGGGTGCGCTACATCACCGGCCCTTCCGATCACCTGATGTTGGCCCTGCTGGTCATGATCGGCATCAGCGGTCTCGGCATGAAATTCGTGGCCCACACCGACATCGTCGGGGTCAAGGCGTTTTTCCAGGGTCTGATAACCTTCAGTTGGCAGCCTCTGCCCAGTGATTTTCTGTTGCTGGTGCACCTAGCCCTGGTGGCGCTGTTGATGATCATCTTCCCGTACAGCAAGCTTCTCCATGCGCCGGGCATCTTCTTCAGCCCCACGCGCAATCAGGTGGACAACCCGCGGGAGAAGCGGCACATCGCCGATTGGGCGAAGCAGCTGGAGCAGTAAGCGGCTGGATTTCAAGCCCATAAAGTGAGCTGAAGAGGACGACCATGGCGAAGGCAAATTTCGAAGTACCTGAGCTCGACGAATACCTCGAGGTACCTCCGGTCACCCCCGGCACGATGGCGCACAGCAGCCCCTTCGTGGCGAAACCCGCGCACCAGGAGGCACTGGGCTTTCCGGGTGAGCTGGTGGACAACTGGGAGGAGAAGGCCATCGACACGAGCAAGCGTCTCAGCCAGTTCAGCCAGATCGCCACCGACCTCGAGCGCACGAAATCGCTTTACGAAAATCTTCTCAAGAGCCTTCGCGAACTCGACCTCAGCAAGAGCCTCGAGCAGG
>CBDURX010000295.1:0-4232 GCA_965369485.1 uncultured bacterium
ATTCTCGACCCGTTGATATTCCTGCTTGTAAGCAGCAAGGACCTGGCTCTCCATCCATTCGCGGGTTGCCATGTTGATAGGATGGGCAATATCTTGAAAAGTTCCATCCTTGCGTTTCCGACTCGGCATGGCAATGAAGAGTCCCGACGCGCCCTCGATGATCTTCAAACCCCGGATCACGAAACAATTGTCCAAGGTGATGCTGGCAAATCCCTTCAGCTTATTGTCGTCGCGCAAAGTGATCCTGATTTCTGAGATATCCAAGATAGTACCTCTCCGTAGGAAGCCAAAGTGTCAGCCAGCACGTCACGGTGGCAGGACTGTCATCCATCCGTGAATTCCACTCCAGCCGCATGCGGACCAACAACGCGAACGAACGCATAGGAACTGACTAATTGGGCGATGATGTCCGGCGATAAGCTGTTTTCCTCAAAGACCGCCACCACAGCAGCACCACTGCCTGAAAGCATGGCCACCGGTGCTAAGTCCCTGAGGTGAAATACTAGGCGCTGTAGCATTGGCTGGGCAGGAAGCACCACCTCCTCTAGCCGGTTAAAGCCATACCAGGAACTCGTTGGGAACCTGGCAATTAAGGTTTTCATCCCGCTGATGTTAACTTTCGGGCTACGCACTGTCAATCCCATTTTCAATGTTCCATACACGACTGATGTACTTAACTCGATGTCCGGTTTCACGATCAAGAACTTGCCGTTGCGAATGGCCGGCAAGGGCGTGAGGTCGGTCCCGCGACCACGGCCCAACATCGTGCCACCTCGCACGAAAAACGGCACGTCCGAGCCGAGTCTGGCCGCCAAAGATTCCAACTGTTCCACCTCGTAACCGGTTCCGAACAGGCGGTCGCAGGCCATCAGTACAGCGACGGCGTCGCTGCTACCGCCGCCGAGACCGGCGGCGGCCGGTATCTCTTTCTGTAACTCGATACGTAGGTGGCCACTCAAGCCGCTGAAACGGCAGAAGGCACGCGCCGCCTGCCAGCACAGGTTGGTGCGGTTCGCGGGTGCTGCACCGGATGGCCTGACGATCAGGTCGAAACGGGGCGTCTCTCCCCTCAATCTCTCGAGGAGCCTGACCTTCACCGTGTCGAACAGTCGGACGGCCTGCAGAACGGTCTCGATGTCGTGGTAGCCATCGGGCCGCTGGCGCAGAACCTCCAGGTGCAGGTTGACCTTGGCCGGTGCGAGCAAGGCAACCTCATGCGAGTCCTGCCGCCACTCCCGATCGGAATGGACGATCATGCCGACCCACCACCCAAGGTACCCTGCCGGGCGTAGGTCTGGAAGAGACGGCCCCAGGGTGTTTGGTTGTAACGCTTGATGATGGAGCGACCCACGGTGGGATACCACAGCAGGTCGTGATACACGTTGGACGCGAAAGGAGCCCAGACCACCAACGGGGAGTGCAAGGCGATCTTCTCCAGGAAACGGAGCGAACCTCTCCGCAGCATCTGATCGCCCCAGATCACGAAACTGCGCTTGACCTCGAACCCGAAATCCAGGTCGAACAACTCCTCCTCGCCCACCAGATCGATCTCTGCCGGTCTGGCCGTACCAAGAGACATCTCCGTCGCCATGCGCAGGTAGGGTATGCTCCACGGGTCGAAACCCATCAGTTTAGCGGCCACCGCGTCGATGGCCACCGAATCGGCGCTGGCCAGCAGAACATTCTTGACCACCGGTTCCATGGTGCGCGGGCCGGCACCGTTGCCACAGACCGTACCGTCCATGACGGCAAACACGTGCGGGTGCAGTTCCTGCTGCATGATCATCAGATCTACCAGAACCTCGTGCATGTACTTGTGGGCGTAGTGACGCACCTCCTTCAGCAAGCCACCAAAGGCGTTTTTCACGGCACCCGTGGTGGTGGAGTGGCCGTGGGTCTTGACTGTGGGCAGATGCAGGATGTCCCTGCCAAGATACAGCTTGGGGATCTCGATCCCTGCGGGGAAGATGGTGTTCAGCTTCAGCAACGGCTTCTTGAAACGGTGAACGACCCACTCCTCCTCGGGCAGGGCCCGAAAGTCGAGGTCGTAGGCATCCAGCACCGGCTGCCAGAGGTTGTTCCGGCAGCCCTGATGGGGATTGGTCACGACGGTCTTGTTCTCCAGGGGAATCAGACCTGCGGGCTGGAACCCGTCCTCTCGCAGCGTCTTCACGATACCCTCGACCTGCCACGGTTGGCTGCTGCAGGCCGGGAAATACTTGGTACACGAGAGGTTCAGCTTGAGAATCAAGTCCCGGTCGGGTGAGAGATGGCGGCGGTAGTCCGCAAGCTCCATGACCCGGCGGTAGTCGGCCAGGATGGTTTCCGGGCGAGTGCTGATCAGTGCGACCTTGGCCTTCATGGCTGCATCCTCTCCAGTCCTCTCCGCTTCAGGGGCGGAAGCCGATGATCAAGATGATGGTGGCGATCCAGCCGGTCACGGCGAGCTGCAGGGCCACGTCGTTCAGCAGAATCTCGTGGGGGCGGCCGCCACGTCCTTCCTTGTAGACCAGGAAGAGGTACCGGCCCATGCCGTAGACCACGAACGGCAAGGTCAGCACGAGGTTGCTCGTGCCAAAATGGGCCACCGTTCCGGGCCAGATCGTGTACATGGTATAGACCAGCAAGGTCATTGTGAACGCGATGCCGATGAGAATGCCCAGCAGCGCCTCCGAGTAGGCCGCCAGGGCGGGACGGGTCTTATTCTCGTCGTCGCGGTGGACGGTCATCATCTCGTTGCGCCGCTTGCAGAATCCCAGGAAGAGGGACAGGAAAAAGGTACACAACAGTAACCACTTGGAAATAGTGATGTTCGGTTCCACCTGCCGCAGCACGGCTACACTGGCGATGGCCCGCAGCACAAAGCTTATGGCGATGCCCATCACGTCCAGTATCACTGCCTTCTTCAGCAACCACGTGTAGAAGCCGTTCCAGAGGAAGAAGGCCGCGGTCACAGCCGCGAAATCCCGCCCCAGGTACCAGGCCAGCGCCAGACAGATCGCTGACAGAACAGATGCCAGTACGGCCGCGGCTCTCACCGGCAACCGTCCGGAGGCGATGGGGCGGTAGCGCTTGTAGGGATGCACACGGTCCAGATTGATGTCGGCGATGTCGTTGAAGACGTAGACGGCGCCGGAAGCCAGGCAGAAGACTACGAATCCCAGCACGGCGCGCCAGATACAGTCGCCGCTGGTGTACTTCTGTGCGAAGATCAGACCCGCAAACAGAAGGAGATTCTTGGTCCACTGGCGTGGGCGCAGGTTCGCAAGGAATGCCAGGAAAGTCGTCATTCAGCTCCCCAGGGCGTGTAACGATCAATAGGCGTTGTCGCCCCGCAGCACGTGGTGGATAGTCATCAGGATGATTCTGACGTCCAGCGCCACGGACCAGTTCTCCACGTAGAACAGGTCGTAGAGGGTTCGCTCCTCGATGCTCGTGTTGCCGCGTAACCCGTGGACCTGGGCCCAGCCCGTCAAACCTGATCGCACCCGGTGTCTCTCGAAGTAGCGCGGCAGTTGTATGCTGAATTCGTCCACGAACACCTTGCGCTCGGGCCGCGGTCCCACCAGGCTCATGTCACCCTTGAGCACGTTCCAGAGCTGGGGTAGCTCGTCCAGGCTGAACCGGCGCAGCCAATGCCCGCTTCTGGTGATCCGCGGGTCGTCCTCCACCGTCCAGACCGGCCCCGATACCGTCTCGGCGTCACTCCGCATGGTGCGAAACTTGATCATGCGGAACTCGCGACCGTCCAGACCGACCCGTTCCTGTGTGTAGAAGATCGGTCCCGGGGACCCCAATTTAACCAAAAGCGCCAGCACGCCAAACAGAGGTAAGAGAAAGAGCAGGCCGGCAGCCGTGCAGACGATGTCGAAGGTCCGCTTGACGATGCGGTCCGCCCCGCTCATGGCAACTTCACGCACGGATATGAAGGGGATACCGGCAATCTCCGTCAAGCGCATGCGGCTGGTGTGCAGCTCCAGCAGGTCCGGCACGAATTGCAGATCGCAGTTCAAGTTGGCGAGCTTGGCGGCGGTCGTGGACACCAGGGGCAACTGGTCGAAGGGCAACGTCAGGACCACCAGGTCCACATCGTGCTGCACGACCACCTCGCGGATCTCGTCCAGGTTTCCCAGGCAAGACAATCCCTCAGGCCCCTCCCAGAGTTCGGCCTGGGGCGAGTTCTCCTGCCGAGCGACAGCCGCGACTCGTAACCAGCCCAGAAGCTGCAGCGC
>CBDURX010000296.1:0-4226 GCA_965369485.1 uncultured bacterium
ATGTTTTCCTTCCTCTTATCCTGAAATTTCGGGGGGTTTCTGTAGGAACTTCAGTCTAGTTGGTGACGAAGGGCGATGTTCTCCAAGGCCAAGAAACGCCGGAATTTGAACGAAATGAGCAGGAAAAGCAGGAAATGTTTGAGCATAATGCCGGATATCGTCATGGTGTGCTAAGTCGTTAACCCCTTTCTGAAGCCTTACAAAAAATAACTCATTAGCCTTATAATTTTAATTATAATGCCTTAACATTATAACTCATAGGGGACCAACCTGCCCCTATGCCAACCTGATAGTAATGGCAAATATAAACACTATACATCAAGCGGCGGCGAGCGACATAGCTCACCCACGCCCCACAGTTCACTTTTAATACCCCAACCAGCCGGCAGGCAGGACCGGTGGATCGAACACGAAGGTGATGATCCGGCTTGCCCGACGCCAGGCGTCGTCGATTTTGCTACTCCGCCTCGGTCCGGCGCTGACCGCCGCTCGATCCCATCATTTGTCGAAACCGTCCCCGCGGCGTTATCGTATGGGGATCCGGTGCTCCTGCCCCGGCCGCAACGAACCTGAACCCGACGAGGCCGCCGTGACCCTGCCCGAACTCGCCATCAAGCGTCACGTGACCACGCTGATGATCCTCATCAGCCTGGTGGTTCTGGGCAGTGTGGCCCTGAACAGGTTGCCGCTGGCTTTCCTGCCGGATGTCGTCGAGCCCGATCTGTTCGTGCGCGTACCGTACGACAACGCCTCGCCCGAGCAGGTCGAACGCATGATCATCCGTCCCCTCGAGGACACACTCGGCTCGGTCAAGGGATTGCGCAGCATGTGGTCCCAGTGCACGCGGGACGGCGGCAGGATCCGACTGGAGTTCGACTGGTCGGCGAATATGCACATGGCCCGCGTGGAGGTCTGGGAGAAGATCGACCGCATCCGGCGCGACCTGCCCGACGACATCGGCGATATCACCGTCAGCTCCAACTGGGATGCCCGCGACGCGGACATGCCCATCCTCGAAGGCCGCCTCAGTTCCAAGCTTGATCTCAGCGAGAGCTACGACCTGCTGGAGCGGAGGATCGTCAAGCCGTTGGAGCGCATCGCCGGCGTGGCGCAGGTGCGCCTCGACGGGGTTAATCCGCGCGAGGTTCGCATCAACCTGCGCGTGGCCGACCTGGAGCTACACAGAATGGACGTGCGCGAGGTGTTCCGCATCCTGCGCAGCAGCAACTTCGACCAGTCTCTGGGTAAGATCACCGAGGGCGAAAACCGTTACGCATTGCGCACGGTCGGTAGTTACAAGAACGTCGAGGAGATCCGCAACCTGGCCCTACGCGCCGACGGCCTGCGCCTCGGCAACGTGGCCGACGTACGCTACGAAGAGCCTCCCCTGGAATACGGCCGTCATCTGGACGGTGACTTCGCCATCGGCGTCACCGTCAGTCAGGAATCGCGGGCCAACACGGTCGAGGTCGGCGACGCGGTGGAAACCCGCATCGCCGAGATGAACAGCGACCCCGAACTCGAGGGCGTCAACTTCCTGGTCTGGTTCAGTCAGAGCCGGGAGATCAAGAAGACCCTGCGGGATTTGATGTTCACCGGCATCTTCGGGACGATCCTGGCCTGTGTCGTCCTGTACCTCTTCCTGCGCCGGATCTCCACCACCATCGTGTCGGTTCTCTGCATTCCATTCTCCCTCATCGTCACCTGCGGTTTCATCTGGGCCCAGGGCAAGAGCCTCAACACGCTGTCCTTGCTGGGCCTGATCGTCGGCATTGGCATGCTGGTGGACAATGCCGTGGTGGTGATGGAGAACATCTTCCGCCACCAGGAGCTGGGGCACGACCAGAAGACGTCGGCCAGGCTGGGTGCGCGGGAGGTTTCCACCGCGGTCATCGCCGCGACCTTGACCTCGGTCATTGTCTTCTTGCCACTGATCTACAACAAACCCAGCGAGATGAACATCTACCTGAAGGAGCTGGGCATCACCGTATGCCTGACGCTGCTGGCGTCGCTGTTCATCAGCCAGACCCTGATTCCGTTGGCCACCTCCTGGTTCATCAAGGCCAAGCCGAAGCCGAGGAGCCGCGCCATGATCTGGCTCGAGGAGCACTACCTCACCTTGCTGCGGTTCAATCTGCGACATCGCTGGCTGACGCCCCTCATCGGCATCGTGGTGATCCTGTCAGCCGTCTATCCCTTCATGAAGGTTGACAAGAACTTCGATTCCAGCGAGAGCGAGCTGTTCGTACAGGTCCGCTACGACTTCAGCGAAGAGACCAGTCTGCAGAAGAAAGAGATCGTGGTCTCCCAGGTGGAAAAACTGCTCGAGCCCTATCGCGAGGACTTCAATGCCCGCTCCATCTACAGCTTCTGGAGCGACCGCTGGGTCCTGACCAGGATCTACCTCAGAGAAGGCGAGGCCAGCCAGGAGAACATCGCCCACGCCAAGCGGCGACTCAGGGAAGTGCTGCCGGAGATCCCCGGCGTGAAGCTGGAGGTCGTGGAAAACCGCCAGCACTGGCGCCACGATCGTGGCAAGCGGGTGGCATTTCAGCTGGTGGGCGACGATTCGGAGGTGCTGGCCTTGCTGGCAGAGGAGGCCAAGAGCCGTCTGGAAGGGATCGACGGACTCATGGATCATTTCGCCAGCAACCAGCAGGGGCAACAGGAGTTGCACGTGGCGCTGAACCGCGAGCTGACATCCCGGTACGGCGTTTCACCCAACCAGCTGGCCGAGACCGTGGGCCTGACCTACCGTGGCCGACGGTTGCAGCGCTTCCGCACCGCCGACGGCGAGCGGGAGATGCGGCTGACCCTGGACGAGCAGGAGAGTGAGAGTATTTCACAGCTGCAAAACCTGCCCATCTGGACCGATGAAGGCGAACGGGTGCCACTGGCGGCCATGGCCGATTTCCGCGAGATCCCCGGCGCCGAAGATATCCACCGCGACGACCGGCTGACCAGCGTCTGGGTCGGCGCCCGTTACGAGGAAGGCACCCGCGATGATTACATCCCCCTCGTGACGGCGGCACTGAAAACCATGGAGTTTCCCTTCGGTTACTCGTGGACCTTCGGCAACTGGCAACGGCGCCAGCAGGAGAAGTCCAAGGAGTTCCTGACCAACCTGCTGCTGGCCTTGGTCCTGATCTTCGCGGTGATGTCGGGCCTGTTCGAGTCGGTGCGCCAGGCCGTGGCATTGATGGTGGCTCTGCCGTTCGCCCTGTCCGGGGCGATCTGGACGCTGTACCTGACAAACACCGACTTCGACCAACCGGCCACCGTCGGCCTCTTGCTACTCATCGGCATCGTGGTGAACAACGGCATAGTCATGATGGAGCACATCAATCACTACCGCCGCCAGGGCATGCCACGCTACGAGGCCATGCTCAAGGGCGGGCGCGAGCGACTGCGCCCCATCATCATGACTGCCATCACCACGCTTGTGGGGTTAGTACCCATCGTGGTGCAAAGGCCCTCCCTGGGCGGAGTCTACTACTACTCCATGGCGCTGGTGATCATGGGCGGTCTGCTGGTGTCGACGTTCCTGACCTCGGTGCTGCTGCCGACCACGGACAGCCTGGCGGAGGACGGAGTGAATCGAGTAGGCAGAATAATCGGTAAGATCAGCGATCTCCTGCGTAATGGTCGCCGGCGGCGCGGCAGGGTGGGAAGCGGTTGAAACCGTGCTGAGATGGATCTTCAAATGGTCCCATTATTGCGTGCCGGCGTTCCTCATAGTTGCCGGCGCAACGGGTTGCTCTACCGCCCAATCCCAGCCCCGGAACATCATCCTCATGATCTGCGACGGTTGCGGCTACAACCACGTGGACGCGACCAGCCTGTTCGAGTACGGCCAGACCGGTGTCCAGGTTTACGAGCAGTTTCCCGTGACCTATGCCATGAGCACTTATCCCGTCGGCTGCGGATATGACCCGGAGAAATTCTGGAGCGATTTCCACTACTGCATCCGGAACACGACCGACTCCGCCGCCGCCATCACTGCCATGTCCAGTGGTGTGAAGACCCGCAACGGCACCCTTTGCATCGACGCCGATGGCCGACCGTTGCCAACGCTCTGCGAGCGCATGGCCGAGTCGGGTCGCGCCACCGGTGTGGTCACGACCGTCCAGTTCGCCCACGCCACCCCGGCGGGCCTCGTGATCCGGAACCCCCACCGCAACCAGTACGAGGCTATCAGCCGGGACATGATCCTCGACAGCCGCGTG
>CBDURX010000297.1:0-4218 GCA_965369485.1 uncultured bacterium
GACGGATCGAGTAATCTAACTCACTGCGGTGAAGATTCTATTTTCGGCAATCAGCAAAGAAGGAAGAGGAGGAATCTGGTTTATAAAATATGAATCATATGGTAATTTCGATATGGGAAAAGATTGGTTTTTTCATGCATGACTGGGGGGTTAAAAATGCGGTTCATTTATTTCATGTCTGTTGTGTTGATTATCTTTCCGTGGATCTGCCTAGCTTCAGATACAGATCAGAACCTAGGTTCAGGGATCGAATTTGAGATTGACGAGAATTTTACACTTACATCCTTCGGAGGAGCTGCAATTGCTTGGAAGAATCGAACCTCACAAAATCGAGGAATGAGATTTGGCATCTATCTGTTCGGTGAAATTGGGAAAAGGGAAGAATTCAGTTCCACCCCCTCTGACACGTTGAAGGAGGAAACCGATCATGGCCGTTTTAGAACAAGAGTTACAATCCAGAAACTGTTCTTCTCCGGCGATCAGCCGGGAGTCGATTTGTTTATTGGCTTAGGCCCAGAATTGGGATTCTCAATTAACGAAAACGATGAAATGGATTTTGATGTAAGGAGATACCATTCGTGGTTTGTGGGTGGAGCCTTCTCAATCGGTGTGGAATGGCGAATTCTTCATGTTTTATCGGTTATGGCTGAATATGGTATTGGCTTGCAATATTCTTACAGTAGGTCTGAACGTGAAACAGATAGTGGAGAATATCGAAGTGAGACCACTTTCAAGTCCTTTAGATTCGAGTCTCGATCAGTTAATTTTGGGATTACAGTATATTTCCGGTAAATAGTTGTGTTGCAAGGTTCATTCTCCTGGAGCGTTGGTAGTAATTGGAACATGGTCTTAAATGCGAGATACTACGACCGGTGAACTCCTGCGTCGGTGGACTGAGACAGGGGCGTTTATGCTCTACCGACACGCTCATGCCTTCGACCATATCGCCGGTAGCCGTGGGGGTATCGGGCAAGTGATTATCATCTGATATTGGGCGGTTACGGCCACGCCTTCGCCCCCATCGCGGGGAGATGGGGTGCACCGGCCGACCGTCCACGGACATTCATTTCATGATCACCAGTTGACCTGTCTGCTTAACATCACGTCCTTCGTCAAGGTCCGATTTTCCACGCAGCACGTAAATGTAAACCCCATTGGCGATCTCATCGCCCCACTGATCGCGACCGTCCCAGGCTAAAATCTTGGGTCCGGCCGTGCTGAAGTTTTCGCTCATTGACCTGATGCGCCGACCGGCGAGGGTAAATATACCCCAGTCGATAAGCATGGGATCGCTTATCTCGAATATCAATCGGCACGGTCCCGGTGTTGGATTTGGGTAAACAGTCACGTCCTCGATGCCGGCGAAACCCTCGGCCACCAGAAGAAACGACAAGGTGTCGCTGCCCACGTTGCCCAGCACATCGCTGGCGTGCAGGGCAGCCTTGTGACTGCCCAGGGCCATATCGCCCCGCAAGGGGGTGGAGACCCGACCGCTCGTGTAGCTGCCCGGGTCGAAGGTGAAGGACTCGGATACGTCGATCATGAAGCCGCTCTCATCGAATTCCAGTAATACACTGTTGCTCGGATAGGTACCGAGTATGCTGACGCCGCTGGTATCCTGCACGGTCGCCTCTAGCAGGGTACCGGCTCGTACGCGGTAACGTCCATCCTCGAAGGAGAGATCGATGGCCGGACCTTCCAGGTCGTCCACCTCGCCGAGGTCGGCTGTCACGACCGGGATCGAGTCGGCGCCGGCCCACTCGCCGTCGGGCGTCTCGACGATCACTCGCACCTTACCGCTCTCGCCGTAGCGCAACTGGGTCGGCACCTTGAAAGGGATACGCAACAACTGGTCCTGGACCACACCCGCACCGCGGAAGGCCGCCGCACCGGGCAGCCAATAATAGACCATAGAACCATACCCGGTGGTGGCACTCATGGGCTTCCGCGATTCCTGCACCAGCAGGTCGTAGGCGACTCCGCTGCCCGGCAGAATTCCGGACCCAGCCAGGTCCACCACCACGGTTTCCCTTGCCCCGCCGCGCAGGGAATCGGGACTCGCGGGGGCGAAGACGAGGCTGCTGACCGGATTGGGTAATCGCACGGCAGGGTCGCCGAAGAAGAGGTAGCGCTGCGCATTCTGCATGAAGGGCAGGGACACACCCCACGTTGGGTGGTTGCCGATGAAGAGTTTGGCTCCCCAGAGCGCCTCGGCCACGGTGCGAGTGGGGCTGACGGCGCGATCCTGGTAAAGGTCGCGGTAGAAAGCGTAGGCGAGCTGGTCGTTGTAGGAGGTCCAGCTCACCTGGGAAGCGCAGATGGAGGCGATGGCACCCCCTTCCGCGTGGGAGACGAAGATCTCGGCCATGCTCTGGGTGACCGGGCTCTCGTAGATACCCACGTCGCAGCTGAAGGCTATGAACACGCCGCGCCGCGGCCCGTTGTCAAGGCTGTAGATGTCCTCGATCAACAGCACTTGTTCGTCGGCCAGGGCGGCATTGGAGCCGTGGCCCACGTAGTGGAAGATCGTGGTCCCTTGCTTCAGGAGTCGCTTCGCCTCCCGTCGAGCGCCTGGTTTGTTACTGCTGCCGGGCGGTATCTCGTAGTCCACGAGGTAGACCTTGCTGATGTCCAAGCTGGGGGGCAAGTAGAGGTCGACGCAGTTCTCGGCCTGGCGCATGTGCTGACCAGATTCGGGTCGGTCTAACTGGTACAAATCGTCGGCTACCATCACCACGAGGTTATTCCACAGCCCTGCAGCGGGCGCGTTGATGTAGTCGGCGATGCGCTGGACCGTGTCGATCGCCTCTTGCGCGCCGACCACCGTCAAGCGGCCCGAGACGAGGTCGGGAATGTCGAGGGGATGGCCGTCAGGGGGTAGGTCGAAGGAAACCAGCTCGTCGTCACTGGCGTACGGCTCGCTGGTGTAGCCGGTCCGCGGCAGAGCCGGGAAGTCGTCCCGGATCGCTGTGGGCAAGAAGTCGTAGAGCTGGCTGTTCGGATCGTGGTTCAGATAATTACGGTAATCGCGCGAGGCGTCACCCAGCCAGCAGACGTAAACCAGGCGGCCGGGAGCGTCCGGGTGGTCGAAGAGCCAGTGCAGGAAGTTGCGCAGAGCGTATGGGTCTTTCAACCCGCCGGAGAAGTTGTCGTAGATATCCTCCTCGCTGACTGCGATGGCACGGGGGTTGCCGAAGCCCGGCAGAGTGTTGGAGTGTAGCGAGGCCAACATGCCGGCCGCCGTACCGAACCGCGGATCGTAGATAACCACGTAGTCCGCCGGCGTCACGTTTGCGCGCAACGGTGTCGGCAGGTAGTCGAAGAGGGACAGCGCATCCGGTTCGAGCAAGTCGGCGTCACTGAACAGAACCAGGTGTCGGTTGTCCGTCGGGTCGCGGAGCAGGCCGAGGGTCAGGACGTTGTCCGGCCCGACGCTGATCGTTCCTCTCAACACCACGGCGGAATCGGGCACGGTCACATCCCAGGCCTGCACCTCAGGCGTAGGCAGCTGGATCTCCAGATCGACCGCGCTGCCCGGTGCAGCCACCTGGTGCCCCCAATGGGTGATGGGAAGCTGTTCTTGATCCTGCTCCTTGATCAACGGCGTCCAGTACAGCACGTCGAAGGAGTCCAGGGCCAGAGCCAGCTTGCCGCTGTTGCCGAAGGGTTCATTGTCGTTACGCAGGGTGAGGACGTTCGTGCCGCCGTGCACGTCGCTGCTCGTGCCGATGCAACGCACCCGCAAGCTGTCGTCTTGGTTGCCGACAAACCAGTTGATGGTCACAGCGCCGGTGAGGTCGTTGTTGAGCCACGCCGTGGCCTGGTTGGGATAGCTGGTGTTGGTGCGGCGCTTCACCACCGAGCGGATGTCCATCACGAAGAAGAGTTCCGAGCCAGGGACAGGCTCCCTGAGTTCGAACGACATGAGTTTGGCATCGGCGATGGCAATGTCCCAGGCCCAGTTGTCATCCAGCAAGCCGGTCCAGTCGATCCCAGACTGTTCCTGGTGCAGACGCGTCTGATGTTCGGTCACGGTCTGACCGCCGAGGGGAGGCGCGTCCACAATAGGCACTCGGCGCGGCTGGCCGCCGAAGGGGCTCGGTGTGCTGTAGTCTTCCCAGGTCAGCCAGTAGATGCCCCGGCCGTCGTAGAGATGCTCGAAGTGCGCCAAGGGTGGCGCAGCGGGATCGAGGCGATCGAGCCAGGTGTCACCGCCGA
>CBDURX010000298.1:0-4217 GCA_965369485.1 uncultured bacterium
TGAACCTAGGTCCGACCGGTTATGAGCCGGTTGCTCGAACCACCTGCGCTCTGGGCCCATAACCCGAGTAAAAGCCAGCTCAGACGATAACCACTGCCACGGAACGGGTCAACCTCAAACGGTCTAAACCATCTCCCCGTAACCCTTCAGCTTGCGGCTCCGGCTGGGGTGGCGCAGCTTTCGCAACGCCTTCGCCTCGATCTGGCGCACCCTCTCCCGGGTGACCTTGAAGATCGTCCCCACCTCCTCGAGGGTGCGGGGAGTACCATCGCCCAGACCGAAACGGAGGCGAATGACCTTCTCCTCCCGCCGCGACAAGGTGCTCAGGACCCGCGTCATCTGGTCCCTGAGCATGGAATGTGCGGCCACGCGTGCCGGTGAGGGCGCCAAATAGTCCTCGATGAAATCGCTCAGGTTGCTGTCCTCGTCCTCACCGATGGGGCGATCCAGGGAAACCGGCTCCATGCTGGCTTTCATCACGCCCTGGACTTTCTCCAGAGGCATGATCAGGTACTTGGCCATCTCTTCCGGCGTGGGGTCGCGGCCCAGTTCCTGCAGCAAGTGCCGTGAAGCCCGGTTGACCTTGTTGATCGCCTCGATCATGTGCACCGGCACCCGGATGGTCCGGGCCTGATCGGCGATGGCCCGTGTGATGGCCTGGCGGATCCACCACGTCGCATAGGTGGAGAACTTGTATCCCTTGCGGTAATCGAATTTCTCGACGGCACGCATCAGACCCGAGTTACCCTCCTGAATCAGGTCGAGAAACTCCAGGCCGCGGTTGGTGTAGCGCTTGGCTATGCTGATCACCAATCGTACATTGGCCTCGATCATCTCTCGCTGGGCTGTTGAAACCTGGCGCTCACCCTCCTGGATCTCGGTGCCGATGCTGCTGAGTAATTCGGCGCTGACGCCGATTTCTCGTTCGATCTCCTGGATACGTTTGCGGTAAGCCTTGATCAGCCGGATCGATTCCTTGATAGCTTGCCGCTGCGTGGCCGAGAACTTCCCTTTCCCATCCGTCTTGATGGCCTGGTTCATCTCCACGTATGGCATACCGGCCGATTTTTCAGCGGCGCAGATTCGATCCTCCAGGTCCACGATCTTGTTGTGAACCAGCAGGAGCTTGTTGGCAAGCTGTTCGATCTGGTTGGGCGAGAGGTGTAAGTCGAGAAACGCCGCCATGATCTTCTTCTCGCGGGAATGACACATGCGTGTCAAGATCGCCACCCGGGTGCTTTCTGTACAACGCTCGAGTTCGTTTTTCTGGCTGGTGATTTCACTCTGAAACTTCTCGATCTTGTCGACAGCTCGCAAGATACGCTTACCCTCTCGGCGTGGAGAGTAGTGCACGTTCCAAGTGCTGCTGTCGTGCTGCACTACCTCGTCCACGTGTACGTTGTCGGTCATCAACTGCGTGGCGATCTGTCGCAGCTCTTTCAAGGTGTGGTTGGAACGGATAGTGGCGCGGACGACCGAGAATTGCCCCTCTTCCATGCGCTTGGCCAGATTGACCTCACCCTGACGGGTCAGCAAGGGCACACGACCCATCTCACGCAGATACATCCGTACCGGATCGTCGTACTTGAGATTGGTGCGTACCGCCTTGCGAACAATCGCCGCTTTCTTCTTCTCCCGCCGCAGACGGGTGGCAAGCTTCTTCTGTGCTTCGACTTCGCTGTCGTAATAGTCGATCTGCATATCGCTGAGCTTTTCGTAGATCCGCTCGATCAATTCTATGGTGAAATCGTCACCGATGAGGTCGTTGATGTCGTCGTTCAGGACGTAACCGCCCTTGACACTGGCTGCCTTCCTGAGATCCTTGATGATGCAACCGAATCGCTCTTTATTCATGCTGATGCGACTCCCCCTGGCAATGCCTGGTGTTTCTGCCGTCCCCGGACTAGCATCCCCCTCGTGGGGCGCTGTCACGACGGCTCGTTCAGCTGTTGCCTCCGCTGCCGGTCTTCCCGCAGCCGCGAAAGACAATCCCGAATCACCCGTGCGAAATCCGTTTGGTCGGGAACGGCCTCGTTGGTCAAAAGGTCGCTCACGAAGGTGCGATAACTAGCTCCCATGTCATGCCATCTTTCCTGGACGAAATCCGCCGGCGATTTACGTTCTCCGTCCGCAAGCGCCGCCTGCCAGCGTGTCAGTTCCTGGTGCAGGAGGTTGGCCTCCGGTGAGGAGAACGACGGCTCCTCTGCTTCAGCAACCAGGACGCCGGCCGCTGCTCCGGAACCGTCGCGGAGTGCATGGGCCAGCAGGGTGGCTTCGATACGCGGTCGGTCGACGGCGGCGAAGGAGCGCATGCCGAGGTGACCGTCAGGGACCGTGGTGGGTTCCGAACGCACGGATTCGGCCTGCGCATCCGCAACCGAGGACCGTTTACGGTACCGCTTTGATTCGGTTCGGGCCTCCTTCTCCAAATATTCCCTCAAAACCTCGCTGCGGATCGCGAAGAGTTCCGCCGCTTCCTGTAACAAGTATTCCTGCCTTATGGGATCCTGTACGAGGGCGATGGATTTCAATGCCTGGCGCAAGGCGCGTTCCTCACCCTCTCGACCGCCACCTTTTTCCGCGACCAGAGCCAGCAAGAAGGGCAGATACCCTTGCGCTTCAGCCAAGATCTCCGTCAAGGCCGTCCGGTCCCGTGTAACCAATAAAGAAGCAGGATCCTCGCCCTCTGGCAAGCGTGCCACTCTAGGTTCCAAACCCGCAGCCAGGGCGAGATGGCTGGCTTTGACTGCCGCCTGCAAACCCGCCCTGTCTCCATCGAACAGTATGACCAATGAACGACAGCCCCTCCGTATCAGGCCGGTCTGATCGGGAGTGAAGGCAGTGCCGCAAGTGGCCACGACGTTGCCTAGGCCGGCCTGAGCCAGGGCCAGCAGATCCAGGTAGCCCTCCACCAGAATGACTGTCTTGAGCCGCGCGATGGACATGCGAGAGACGGAAAACCCGTACAGAAGTTTCCCTTTACTGTAATAGGGACTGTCAGAGGAGTTGAGATATTTTGGCTCACCCTGATCGATCACCCTGCCACCGAACCCCGCGACCCGCTGCGCTATGTTCTTGATGGGAAATATAATCCGGTTGCGGAAATAGGCAAACGGCTCCCGGTGGTCTTTCTGCCGCATTAGACCACTGCGCAGCGCCAAATCGGCCGGTACACCCTGCCGTTGCAGAGCGTGCACGAACCAGCCGCTGTTGCCGGGGGCGAAGCCGACCTCGTAGCGCCGCAGGATATCCTCGCCGAAGCCGCGTTCCTGGAGGTAGCGACGTGCGGTCCGCCCCAGGTTCTCATCCCACAACGCTTCCTGCCAAATGTCGGCCGCAACCGCATTGGCCCGGTGGAAGGCCACGCGTTCCCCCTCGGCTTCGTCGTCCTGCAGGTAGCGGGAGAGGTCGATGTCGAGAGAGCGCGCGAGGGCCTCGAGTGCTTCGGGGAAGGAGATACCCTCGATCTTCATCAGGAACGAGATCACGTCGCCGCCTTCCCCGCAGCCGAAGCACTTGTAGATGTTCAGCGAGGGTGTGACGTTGAAACTAGGGGTTTTCTCCCGATGAAAGGGGCATAGCCCCTTGAAGCCCGCCCCGGACGGCTTGAGGGTCACGTAGCCGCGCACCACCGCCACGATGTCGGTCTCTTCCTTGATGCGGGTGACGATATCCTGGGGAAAGGCAGATGCCATGCAAACGAACCCTTCACCACGCGGGCGTGGGCGGTCACCCGCTGATCATACGACCCAATCCAACAACATAGTTATCTGGGGGTTCTGTACGCAAGGAGGTCAGCCCTCGGCGAGGGTCACGACGGTGGCGCCGTAGCCGCCACGTCGCGCTTCAGCCTCTCGGAAAGTGCCGACGCGGGGATCGTCGGCCAGTTGCGTGTGCAAATGGTCGCGTAGACGGCCGGAACCGATTCCGTGGATGACCAGGATCTCCGTCAGGCCGGCGGGAATGGCTCGGTCGATGAGCCGGTCGAGCTGCTGCCACGCCTCGTCCGCACGCTGACCACGCAGGTCGATCTCGTGCTGAACTTCGGGGGGCAAATCGTGCCAACGCCAGCTGGCCTCCCGGCCCACCCCAGTTGAAACATCCTCGCCCTCGCGCCCGCCGGTCTCGTCCCTGGTGCAAGCGTCACGACCGAGAACCAACCGCATGCCCTCGGCCTGGGCGATGACCTTGTCTCCCCGGACCTCCTCGATGCGGCC
>CBDURX010000299.1:0-4195 GCA_965369485.1 uncultured bacterium
GACAGGTCCAGTACCGCCTGTACGTGTCGGTCTGGACACTAGGGAGTGTGTCTGAACTGACACATTATCGGGTCAACTCGAGTGAAAGTGCTGGTCAACCGACACGGCCGGCGGCCGATATGGAGGTGGGGTAACCAGACACGTCCATACAACTCGCCGCGTCGGAAGGGGCCAGGTCCGTGAAGCCCAGGGCCGAGAATATACGCGCCAGCATTTTGGTGCCGCTGTCCATTGTCTTGCTGCTGCTCGGCGGCGTTATCGTCACCGCTGCCTATCTGCATCAGCAGTACACCATAGAGACGGCGGCTCTCAGTCAGATGGCGGGCATGCGCGCCCAGCTCGACCGGGAATTCGGCAAGGATGCGCGGATTCTCAGCAACTTCATCGACATTCTGTTGCAGGATCCCGGCGTGAGTGAAGCGTGGCTCCGTGAAGATCGCGCAGCGTTGCTGAGCCGTTCCTGGACGCTGCTGTCCGCGTACGAGCAGGAACAACGGGTGTCCCATCTCAACTACATCAGCCTGGACCGGGTCTGCGCCTTACGCGTACGTCACCCCGCCAGCCACGGGGATACTCTCGGCCAGGCTACCCTGTCGCGTGCGGCTGCCAAGGGGGTTCGCTTGCACGGGCTGGAACTGAGCCGCTGGGGTTGTCTGAGTGTGTGGGTGGTCCATCCCTGGCAGATCGACGGCGAGGTCGTGGGTTATCTGCAGCTTGGCGGGGACATGGACAAAGTCGTGGCAGACCTGAGCGAAGCCCTCGACCTGGACATCATCGTGACCCTGGACAAGGCGTACCTCGATCAATCTCTTTGGGAGGTGGGTCTTCGGCAGCACGGCGGTAACGGGGACTGGTCCCATCTGCCGGACGACGTGATCCTCGCCAGCAGCGTCACCGAGCATTCCGCCGCCGTTGCAGCAGCGTTTGATCTACCCGAAAACACACGGTACGCCGACATCGGGCGGATACAGGCGGGCGAACACTCTTACCGCACGCGCTTCCAATCCTTGTTCGATGGCTCCGACCGGCACGTGGGCGATCTCGTAGCCCTGTGCGACGTCACCTTGCAGGAGGCATCCTTGCGGAGCCGGACCACCTTCGTCATCGCCGTGTGCATTCTCCTGGGCGGCCTACTGGCGGGCATGTTCTACGTCTACCTGGGCAGCATTCAGCGCTGCGTACGCGAGGCCGAGGACGAACTGCGCAACGAGATCGCCGAGAGGGCGCGCGCCGAGGAGGCGCGGCACAAGAGCGAGAGCCTGTTCCGCACGGTCTGCCATGCCACGCGGGAGGCCATGATCTCCGTCGATCAGAGCGGTCGCATCGCTCTCTTCAACCCGGCCGCCGAGGGGATGTTCGGCCTTGATCGGCGGGAGGTGATCGGTCAGCCCCTGGACAGACTCATGCCTGAGGAGTACCGGCAACGCCATCGTGAAAACGTACGCAGCTTCTTCGCGAGGGGGGGGTCGAACAAGGCCATCGGCCGGCTTCTCGAGTTGCCCGCGCTGCGCAGCGACGGGACGACCTTTCCCATGGAGATCTCCCTCTCCACGGGAGAGCACGGTCATCAAAAGTTCGTGTTCGCCGTGGCGCGGGACATCACCGAGCGCAAGAAAGTCGAGAAGGAACTCCTGCAGGCCAAAGAGGAGGCCGAGGCCACCAACCGCGCCATGGGTGACCTCCTGACCGACATGAACCGCGAGATCCGCCCGTCCCTGGACGGGATCGTCGCTGCGGGACAGCGCATGCTGGAGACGGGTCTCGACTCGCGGCAGCGGGAACATGCCGAGTCCATACTCCGGTCGGGACAGGCCTTGCTGGGGACCATCGATGAAATCCTGGACCTGTCCCGCATCGAGGCCGGGCATAACACTAGCACCACCCCGCAGCCGGTTTCGGGCTAGGCTGGCCGCTTCAGGCCGTGTCTCCGCATGATCTTCAGCAAGCTGCTGTGGTCGGACAACTCCAGTTCCGCGGCCGCCCGACTGATGTGCCAGTCCTGGCGCTCCAGGGCGGCCAGGACGATCTGCCGCTCCGCGGCCGCTTTCAGATCCTTCAAGGGACCGGGACGAGTCAGAGGGCTGCCGAGGCCGGCAGCCGCCGCCCCGGCGTCAGGGGTGAGTGGGGTGGCGCCGGTCCCGAACTGGCCACCTCCTTGGCGCACGTCGGCCGGCAGATGTTGCGGCTCGATCATGTCATCCGGACAGGCGATCACCATTCGCTCCACCACGTTCTTCAGCTCGCGCACATTGTTGCGGCGCCAATCGAGGCGCTGCAGGGCGGCCACGGTCTCGGGACCGGCACTCTTGAGTCTCTGGCCGAACCGTTCACTGGTGGTGCGGAGAAAGTGGTCCACCAGGAGTGGTACATCGGACAGCCGCTCCCTGAGTGGCGGCACGCGCAGGATGTGCACGTTGAGGCGGTACAGGAGGTCGTCCCTGAACCGGCCCGTTGTAACTTCCCGTTCGAGGTCGCGGTTGGTGGCGGCGATGACACGAGTGTCCACCGTCACGCTCTTGGTCGAGCCGAGGCGGGTGACCCGGTCATCCTCCAGGACCCGCAACATTTTAGCCTGGGCGGCCGAGGGCAGTTCGCCGATCTCGTCCAGGAACAGGGTGCCGCCCGAGGCGGATTCGAAGGCTCCCTTGCGCGTCCGATCGGCGCCGGTGAAGGCGCCGCGCTCGTGACCGAACAGTTCGCTCTCCACCAGGTTCTCCGGCAGAGCCGCACAGTTGACCGCCAGGAAAACTGCACGCGCCCGACCGCTCTGCAAGTGAAGCTGCCGCGCCACGAGCTCCTTGCCGCTGCCGCTCTCCCCCAGAATGAGTACACTGCTGGGTATAGGGGCCAACCGGGCGATCTGCTCCTTCAGGGCGGACATGGCCGGACTGTCTCCCACCAGAGGAGCGTCTTCTCCTGTCTTGCGACGCAGGACGGCGACCTCCCGGTTCAGACGATTCCAGGCCAGGGCGTTCTGCACCTCCTGCACCACGCGTTCCAGTGGTTCCTCCTTGGCGAGGAATCCGTAGGCTCCCAGCTTGACCGCCCGCACGCAGCGGTCGTAGTCCCCTGTACCGGTGTAGACGATGACCGGCACGCGGATGCCACGGACCTGCAGGGTCTTGAGAACCTCGAAGCCGTCCACCCCTGGCATCTCCAGGTCGAGAATCAGGCAGTCCACCGGTTCTGTCTCGAGGATCTGGATGGCTTCGGCGCCCCCCGCCGCCGACAGGGTCTGGAAACCGCCAAGCCGCTGCAGGTCGTAAGCGTACTGCTCGCGCATGGCCGCCACGTCGTCGACGATCAGCACCAGACTCATCTTGGCTGCTCCTCCCCGTCGGCAGGGAACGTGACCGTGAAGGTCGTGCCCACACCCGGTCGACTCGTGACGGATATGGTCCCCTCGTGATCGGCCACCAGCCTGCGGACGTTGGACAGGCCCAGGCCACTGCCGTCCGGTTTGGTGGTGTAGAAATCGGTGAAGATGCGGTCCAACTCTTCCGTTGCAATGCCACAGCCGTCGTCCCGGACAGTCAGGACGACACTACCCTCCTGGCGCATCCTCGTGCCGTCGGAATCGTCCCCGGGCACTGCTCTGCTCGTGCTGACGCGGACCCGGCCGGATCCCCCAGCGAGGCTCTCCAGACCGTTGCGTACCAGGTTCTCGACGATACGGCGCAAGCCGACGGGATCGGCCATCACTGCCGGCAACTGCTCGGCCAGGTCCAGGTCGACCGGCAGACTGGAGTCCGGCCGTGACCGGACCGGCACTGCATCGCGGACGATACTGTTCAGATCACACCGCTTCCGCGGTCTGGCCGCGGACAGGCGGGCGTAGTTGCCGGCCAGCTTTTCCAGGTAAGCCAGGCCTGCCTCCAGGGTGCCACGTCGCTCCTGCAGGATGTGAGCGGTCCGCGCCGGATCCTCGTCGGCCACCTCGGTCAGGTGGCGGAAGACGTTGCGCAGGGGAGTCAGTCCGTTGCGGATGTCGTGGTTGACCTGGCGGGCCAGCTCGCCCAGGGTGGCCCGCCGTTCAGCTTCCCGCAACCGCTGGACGCTGGTCCGCAACCGCTCGGTCATGGCGGCCAGGAACCGGCTCAAAGTGCCGACCTCATCCTGCCGCGTCGATGAGAAATCGGTGTCCAGGCTGTCCAGGTCCAGCTCGGCCGTCTTGCGGGCGAGCTCGTCCAGGGGG
>CBDURX010000300.1:0-4191 GCA_965369485.1 uncultured bacterium
TGGACCTCTCGGTGGAGGAATTTCTCGCCCTGCATGCCGAGAGCCGCCAGGTCGCCGATCCGGTCCAGAAGATCCAGCACATCTGGGAGTGGGCCAACCGGCTGGCCGGCGAGCCCTTCGCCCTGAACACTCCCATCACGAGCCTCAGCGGTGGGCAGTCACGGGCCCTGATGATCGCGGACACCGCCGTGCTGTCCTTATCGCCGGTGGTCCTGATCGATGAGATCGAAAACGCCGGCATCGATCGGCAGGAGGCCCTCTCCATCCTCATCCAGGAGGAGAAGATCATCCTGATGGCCACCCACGATCCCATCCTGGCCCTCATGGGCGACCGCCGGGTAGTTCTGAAGAACGGTGCCATGAACATGGTGGTCGAGCCCAGCCAGGCCGAGAAGATCAACCTCGAGGAACTGCGCCTGCTCGACGCCAAGCTCATGTCGCTGCGGCAGCGACTGCGCCGGGGGGAGCGGTTGGACGAGATTTGAGGATCTTTTTGCGCACGGCTTGAGATTTCCCCACCCGTTCGGTACAATGATAGCGGGATTTCTGGTTCCGCAGTTATCTGGCGGAGCCTTGTGCCCCGCCCGGCCACCTCTGGTGAAAACCTGTCCTGAATCAGGAGGCGGCGTCATGTTCAATGAGCCATCACGTGTCCTGGCTTTACTCCTGCTGGCCGGCGGTCTGGGTCTCGTGTTGAGCGGCTGTTCCGACTCCACAAAACCAGCCTCATCCGGTGGCGACGAGGGCGAGGCCCTGGTCGCGGGCAATCTGGACCCGCACGCAGGGACCTTTGTGCTACGCAGTCTCGATGAACCCATTCCTGGTACGGATCGTCCCGTACCCATCCAGCTCATCGGGAGCAATTTACAGATAGACCCGGAGTCGGAGACGGTTTCCCTGGATGTTGCCCTGCGCAACCGGTGGACTGCTCCCCTCTTCGCGCCGGCGATGGTGTGGCTCAGCGACTTCACTCCGGAAGATATAACCGTGCTGAACCCCGACTTGATTGCGGTGCCGATCGGTATCCCGCCACCCTGGGATGGCTTGGTCTGGGACAGTCAGGTTGCGGGAGGCGAACTCGTAGGCGATCCGCAGGACGATCCGCTGGATAATCCGGAATTCGACCCCCCACCGGTTTACGGCTTCGTCTACTCGGAACTGCTGGGCGATGGCATACTGGAACCGGGCGAGACCTCGGCAGCCAAGACCTGGGAGTTCCACGTGCCGGGGCTGGTCGCCTTCTCCTTCGCGGCGCGAGCCACGTTCGGCCTGGTGCCGGACCTGCCGCGCATCGCGGGGATCTGTTTCGAGGACGTGAACCGCAACGGGCAGCTCGATTCTCGCGACCAACCGCTACCGGGCGGCCGCGTGGTCATGCACGATCCCACGGGTCAGATGATGATCACGCATCCGAACCACATGGGGGAGTATGTGTTCCCGGTTCACGTGCCCGGACTCTACAGCTTGACTTACCACCCGCAGCTGGATGTCTGGTACTGCCTGCCGCACTTCACGACTCCCAACCATCTGGAAGTGATGTTGCCTCCGCTGCCGGACGGCCAGCCCGTGAGCTTCCTCGAGGCCCACTTCGGGTTCTACTGCGACACGCCTCCCAGCATCCCGCCGGTGATCCTGACCGACGTGCCCATGGACAGTCTGGTCGGGGCGCCTTACCACTTGCTGGGATTGGAGCTGGAGGGAAACATTCTGCACCTGGCGGTAGGCTTCTCCGGCTGCCAGCCCGAGCATCCGTTCACGCTGTACATGCCCGGGGGCTTCATGGAGTCCTTACCGGTACAGGCCAATCTCGTGCTGGTGCACGAGCTGGACGAGGATTGCGACGCCTACTTCACGGCCGAGCTTCGCTTCGATCTCGCGCCCATCCGCCGGGCATACATCGAGGCCTACGGTCAGCCGGTTGACTTGATCTTGAACTTCTGGGATTTCCAAGGCGAGGTGCACGAGTTCCCCTTCGGACCTTGAAGCTCCGCTGGTCGTGTCCCGGTTACTGCACGAGACTGATGCGCTTCGTTACGACACCGCCCGAGCCGTCCTGCAAGCGCACCACGTAGACTCCGCTGGCCACCGTTCGTCCCGTGTCACTGTCACCTTGCCAGGTTACCGTGCCGGCACTGGTCGCGACCGATCCGTTCCACAAACTGCGTACCTTGCGGCCCTGCAGGTCGTAGACTTCGATGACGAGAGGACCGGGTGCCGGGATCTTCCAGGCGATGGTGGTGCGGGGATTGAACGGGTTCGGGAAGGCTGCCAGGGCTACCCGTGGCGAGGGTGGGATCTCCTCACCCGGATCTACGGAGACGACCACGTTGCCGGTGTCGAAGGTGAAGTCGTCCACCCAGAAACCGGGGCCGTTGATGTTTGAATCGGAGCCGAAGACCAAGCGGATCTGGAAGTCCGGTCCGATGAGATCGGAGATATCGAACACCGTCCCCTGCCAGCCGCCGCTGTCAGCCGACCAGCCGCCTTGATAGCCGATGCCGCCCAGAGTGATGTCGCTGTAGCCTTCCAGTGGCACTCGGTGTTCCCACTCGGTCGAAACGTTGTGATTGAAGATCTCCAGGTGAACGCCGTCGAAGCCGCCCTCGGTGTCGCTCCAGAAGTGGAAGCTCAAGAACAACGCTTCCGGCGCGGGTGTGAAACCGTAGCTGAAGATCGGGCTGGTGAGGGTACCGGTCACGTCGTCCTCGTAGTTGTCGGTCATGCCGACGCCCCAGCACTTCAGGCCGCTGAAGCCGCTCCCTTCGGGACCGCCCGCCAGGGGAGTGCCCCAGCTCCAGACTGCGTTGTCCGCGACGAAACCGCCGTCGTCCAGTTCGAAATCGATGTCGGTCGTCGGCAGCTCCTGATTGGCTGTCACGAAGGGCCCGCTGGGTCCGAACGTGCTCACTTCCAGGATGTCCGCGCCATAACCCGGTAAAGCGTCGTAGAAGATCTGGTAGAGGTAATCCTGGGGTGCACCGGTGATGGTGAAGCTGCCGTCGGCGAGGGTGGTCGTGCCCGCCAGCGGGACGCCCAGCGGTGTCACCCGCACATCGGCCAGCGGGGCGCCGGATTGAGAGATGACGTGGCCGGCGATGCCTACCGTCGGCCGCGCCGTCATGGCCACGTCCACGAAGGTCGTACCGCCGTCGGTCACGCTGGCTACTTCGACAGCACTCTCGTAGAAGAAGGATGTGAAGGTCAGCTCGTAATCGTCCGCGAGCAACGGGAAGTGGTAACTCCCGTCGTCGGCCGTCAGCTTGAAGGCACTGTAAGGGAACGGGTCGTCGCTGGCGTCCACGAGGGAAACCAGGACGTCGGCGACGGGTAAACCCGTCCCCATGTCGGTCACGACGCCCGTGATCTCGCCTATACCTGCGGAGGTAGCGTCCCACGCCGCCAGGAGGTTGGGACGTGGGCCGACCTGTTGAGGACCGTTGGTGGGTGTGCCCGACTCGACCAGGATGTGGCGGGCCAGGCTGGCGTCCAGCGTGACACCGAAGCCGGCCTGGACCATGCCCACCAAGCTGGCCACGGAGCCCACCACGATGGGCGATGCGCTGCTCGT
The DNA here is from genome assembly GCA_965369485.1 of uncultured bacterium. GTDB lineage: Bacteria > Krumholzibacteriota > Krumholzibacteriia > LZORAL124-64-63 > LZORAL124-64-63 > CBDURX01. The sequence goes on from CBDURX010000300.1 coordinate 3,569, forward strand.
ACCACTGAAGCCGTCGGTGTACCACTCCTCTTCCGGGAAGCTCGATCCGCCCTGTAAATCGCCGTAGCCGCACGTCGTCACGCTCCAGCCCCAGCCGCTCAGGTCGACGCGACTGCCGTAGTTGGAGAAGTAAGCGGGGTCGAGGGACGAGCCTGCAGTCGCTCCACACATGATGGCGCCGGAGTCGCGCAGTGAGCGGTCGAACAGGCCCTGATAGATGGGATCGTCGAAATCCTGTTCCCCGTTACCGGCCGCCTCGCAGACGATTCGGCCGCTGGCCGTGGCCAGCAGGATCGCGTCGAAGTTGTCCTGCCAGAACTCCATGGCGACGTAGCCGAACTGGCCTATGCCAATGGCGTTGGGACCGGGGGCGTGCAGCTCGATCAGGATGATGTCGCCGGGGCTGAGGGCGGCCGCCGCGTTGTTGAGGGCCTCGGGCAGGGACTGTTCGGCGATGGATGCGCCGCCCACCGCGCAGTCCGGCACGATACCGCGTACACCTAAGCCGTTATCACTGCCACGGATCTCGCCCAGGACGGCGGTGCCGTGGTTGCGCCAGCTGAGCTGGTCCACCACGCCGCCGCTGGTGTAGAAGGGTGTCGTCAGGTCCTCGTGATTCCAGA
>CBDURX010000301.1:0-4168 GCA_965369485.1 uncultured bacterium
CACTGGATCCGCCAGGCGGGCGAGAATCACCTGGTCGTCGGCTCCCAGGCCCGCATCCTCTACGCGGACGAGGAAGGACGGCGACGCATTGCCCAGGCTTTCAACGCGGCCATCCGCGACGGCCGGATCTCCGCACCGGTGGTGCTGGGTCGCGACCACCACGACGTCTCCGGCACTGACAGCCCGTACCGCGAGACGGCCAACATTTACGACGGGTCCATGTTCTGCGCCGACATGGCCATCCAGAATGTGATCGGTGACGGGTTCCGCGGCGCCACCTGGGTCAGCATCCACAACGGTGGCGGCGTGGGCTGGGGCGAGGTCGTCAACGGCGGCTTCGGCCTGGTGCTGGACGGAAGCGACGATGCCGAACGACGGCTGCACACCACACTGGCCTGGGACGTGAACAACGGGATTGCCCGGCGCGCCTGGGCCCGCAACTACGGTGCCGAGTTTGCCGCCAGGCGAGCCATGGCGCGCGAGTCGAGCCTGCGCGTGACCATGCCCGAACACGCGAACGACGAGCTGGTCCAGGCTACGATAAACGACGTCTTCACCGGGTGAGTTCTGCCAGAAAGGGTTGCAAGGCGATGGAAGCACAGCCGGAGAAACTGCCACGCCCTCACGTCGAGTCTCTGGACACTATCCTCGGACAGCCCTACCGGGTTCTGGACGAAGGTTTCGTACGCCTGGTGGACTACATGGGCAACGACGGCGCCATCGTCCAGGCCGCTCGGGTCTCCTACGGCAAGGGCACCAAGAAGATACACGACGACCGGGGACTGATCCGCTACCTCATGCGCCACCGCCACACCACTCCCTTCGAAATGTGTGAGCTCAAGCTACACGTGCGCGTGCCCATGGACACCTGGCGGCAGTGGATACGACATAGAACGGCCTCAGTGAATGAGGTTAGCACACGTTATTCCATCGCCATCGATGCCACACAGCGCACCGCGCCGGATGCCTGGCGTTTGCAAGGCAAAGGCAACCGCCAAGGCAGCGCCGACTTCGTCGATGCAGACAACGGGAGTGTGCTCTCCCAGCAGGAATCTGTGCTACAGAGACAAGCCCGCGCCGTTTATCAGGAGCGGATCGAGGCCGGTGTGGCGAGGGAGCAGGCCCGCAAGGACCTGCCGCTGTCCACCTACACCGAGGCCTACTGGAAGATCGACCTGCACAATCTGTTGCACTTCCTGTCGCTGCGCATGGATCCACACGCCCAGGACGAGATCCGCGCCTACGCCACCACCATCGGTGAACAGATCGTCGCCCAGTGGGTGCCGCTGACCTGGGAGGCCTTCCTGGATTATCGCCTGGGCTCGTTGCAGCTGTCCCGCCCCGAGAGCGCCATCATCACCGCCCTCGGCCACGGCGACGTTGCAGAGGCGAGGCGGATCGCCGACGAGGCCGGTTGGCTCGGCACCGGCCCCACGGGACTGAAAAGACATCGGGAACGGCAGGAACTTGAAGCCAAGCTGACCCAACTCAACCTCTCGATTCCCTGGTCGTCCTAGACCATTAGACCGGATATCGACGCGGGTCGCACCCGCCGATCGAGACCGGACATGAAGGAGACCGCTGTCATGCGTCGGCGCCGGATCCTCGTGAACGCGGGCAAGGTTTTCCTCGGCCTAGCCGTGACCTTGCTGATCCTGGAGATCGGGGTGCGCGTTTTCTCCCCTCAAAGACACTTCGCGGTCACCGTGAATTGCTGGGATCCCGTCATGGGCACCCGCCAACGCCCCGGCGCCAACGGCTTCGTGATCTGTCCGGAATACGAGATCGACCTGACCATCAACTCCCACGGCTTACGCGATCGTGAGTATCCCTACACCAAGCCGCCCGGAACCCGGCGGATTCTGAGCCTGGGCGATTCATTCACCTGTGGCTACGGCGTGCAGGCGGACGAGACCTTTTCGAAGCAGCTAGAGATCCTGCTGAATGACGACGAACCGGACGGCGTCGCCTGGGAGGTCCTCAACGCCGGTGTCGGCAGTACCGGCACGGCTCAGCAGCTCGCCTACTGCGAGGCCGAGGGCTACCGTTACGAGCCGGACTTCGTGGTTGTTTGCTTCTTTCCGGGGAACGATTTCTGGGATAACGACATCGCGGGCCTCTACTGCCTGGAGGACGGCCGCCTCATCAAGCAGCCGGCACCACGGACCGGAGTGAGAACATTGCAGCGGATCGTGAATCAGATCCCCGGTTACGAGGTACTATTCGCCCGATCCCACCTGTGGAACCTGATGAAACGCCGGGTGGCCGCCCGGCACTTTCGCCAGCGTACCCAACGGCTCAACAACGCGGAGAGTTGGGAGGAGATCATGAACCGGCGTGACGGTCTGACCCACCGGCTGTTTCTGGCCCTGCGTGACAGCTGCCGGGCGCGCAATATAAGACTGGCTGTGGCAGTCATCCCAGCGCCCGCAGAGTCCCAGCTACCACGACGTACTGCACGGCTCATGCAGTTCTTCGCGGCGCAGGAGATCCCCTACCTGGATCTGGCCGGACCGCTGAACGCGGCCATGGACTCGGCCGAGCCATTGTACTACCGGGTCGATGGGCACTGGACAGCCGCCGGCCACGCGGTGGTCGCCACCGCTCTTCACACCTTTCTCGTCACCGAATGCCTCTGATATTCACCTCGGTTATTTCGTCCAGCAGGAGCACCATCGCAGTTAACTTTCAACCAGTGTGGGCCAGTTTCTCCACTGCCTCGGCCATGCGTTCCCAGGAGTACTTCGCCTTTTCCCTCACTACACCGGCCGTGTAGGCCGCCGCCTTGTCCTCGTCGAAGAACCGGATCACCGCTGCCGCCAGGGCGGCGGAATCGCCGGGTGGCACCAGCAGTCCGGTCTCGTTGTCGATGACCACTTCCGGCAAACCGCCCACGTCGGTGGTGACGACCGGCTTGTCGTAGTTGTACGCGATCTGCACGATGCCGCTCTGCGTGGCCGACACGTAGGGCAGCACCACCAGATCGGCGGCCTGGAAGTAATCCTCCACCGTCTCGTCGGGGACGAAGTCGTCGACGATCTGCAACACGTCTCCCACCCCCAGCTCCGCGACGCGGTCGAAGTATGGTTGCCGGTCGCCGTAGATGTCCCCTACCACCAGAATTCGTAAATCCTGGCCGTAATGATCCTTCAGCCGCGGTGCGGCGTCGATGAGGTGCAGGACTCCCTTGTAGGGCTTGATGAAGCCGAAGTATAGAACCAGCCGGGCCCGTGGCGGCAAGCCGAGGGCGGCGCGGGCCTCGGCCTGGTTCTTCCGCGGTCGACCCGGAGGCGTGAAATCGTAGATGGGGTGGGGTGTGGTGATGACGACCGCCGGATCGATTTCCGGCACGACCGTGAACAGCTCCCTACGCACCTGGTCCGATTGGGCGATGAAGCCGTCCCCCTGCCGCAAGGCCAGGCGGGTCAGCCAACGACCCAGGGGATATTTCTCGTGAGGAATCACGTTGTCGAGTATGTAGATCACCCGCACGGCGGTTCGCCGGCGCAGCAACCAGGTGACCGCGAAGTAGCCGGGTGCAAAAAAAGGGATCCAGTACTTCAGCACCACTGCCGCCGGCTGCCTACGCGCGAGATCACGATACGTACGCCACCAGCTCCACGGCGACCAGGGAACGAAGCGAGGGTGATTCTCACGCTGAAGCCAAGGGGCTGTCTCCCCCGTCTGCTCCGTGCTGGGGAACAGGAAGCGGGGATACTGGTGGCGGAAGGAGGCCCAGTAGACCTCGTGCTCACGGTCGGCCAGAACGCGGGCCAGCATGGCCAGATAAGTGACGATGCCGCCCCGGAAAGGAGGCGCTGGGCCGAGCAAGGCCAGCTTCACGTTCGCTCCAGGAGTTCGCTCACGGCCTGTTGAACCGTGCCGGGACGAAGGGTTTCCATGCAAAAATTTTCGTTTTGGCACTGCGGCGCGAAGAAGCAACTGCACGCCTGTTCCGGAGCGAGGATCCTGCCGCGGCCGTAAAGCTCGAACTCATGGGGATTGAAGATGTTATTGAAGAGCACCAGTTTCTTGCCCAACCCCAATGCCACATGCATGGCCATGGTTACGGCCGTGACCACCAGGTCACAGTGATCCACCAGACCGATGAATGTCCCCAGGTCGAAGTGGCCGGGATAGACCGCACCGGTGGCGGCGGCCAGGCGCC
>CBDURX010000302.1:0-4160 GCA_965369485.1 uncultured bacterium
CGAGCCATGAGAAGCGAGAAAGCCCGCAAGCGTCAGGATCTGAGCGAGAAGAACCGCATCGAAGGCGAGGCGTTCCTGGCTGAGAACAAGGACAAGCCCGGTGTCATCACCACGGCCAGCGGCTTGCAATACAAGATCCTGCAGAAAGGCGACGGCCCGGTTCCCACGAACACTGACCGGGTCAAGGTTCACTATCGCGGCAAGCTGCTCGACGGCACCGAATTCGACAGCTCATACGAACGTGGCACCCCCGCCACTTTTGCCGTGACCGGGGTGATCAAGGGCTGGACCGAAGCCTTGCAACTCATGAAGGTCGGCAGCAAATACGAACTCTACATCCCCTCGGAGCTGGCCTACGGCGAAAATGGAAGCGGTCCGCAGATCGGTCCCGATTCCGTTCTCATCTTCGAAGTGGAGTTACTGAGCATCGGAGAGTGACGGGCACCCAAAAACGTAGGGCGCCCAACCGTATATCGGGGGCGCCCTGCGATAGGTCGTGCTTAACCCGCATTATTCATGAAGGTCTGTAGCGAGGCCCCGCTCATCGACGGATCACGCCCGCCCCAGCTCCACCAGGTATTCCTTCACCTTCGCCACCGCCTCGGCAGGCGTTTCAGTCATGGTCCAGGGTCCCGCACCTGCGGCCCGCAGGAATACTTCCCCCGGGTCGAAATCCAGCAATACCAGTGGACGCCGGTATCGCACGGCCAAGGCGATCTCCGAGAGGGTGCCGCCACTGCCTCGGCACGCAACCACCACATCGCTGGAGAGCACGTTGATGATGTTGCGTCCAGCCCCCATCCCCGTGGGTAGGACGAGATCGAGGCCGGCCGCGGCAGCGTCACGATCCTCGTCGAAGAGGATGCCGATCGTGAGGCCACCGGCTTTCCGTGCCCCCCTGGCCGAGGCCTCCATGACCCCGGTGGGCCGCCCACCGTTCAAGAGCACCCAACCGCTGGAGGCGATCAACCGGCCCAGTTCGCAAGCGAACTCCACCGTGCGGGGATCGACCTGCGAGCCACCCACGACACCTATCACGGTTCGGCGCACACTCCCCTCCTTCCGTCCTTTCCAGGTGCAACAACCTGGTTCCAGATCGTCCTCGGCCCCGACTTCACTTCACTCCTCGGCTGCGAGGTCCTTCGTGCCGGGTGTCGGCAGCTGCCGCTCCAGACGGGAGATATCGATGATCGGTGCGAATTCCTCGGCCGTGTGGAACACGAAGTCGACGTGCCAGGCCCCCAGCCCCTGGGCCAGCATGGTCAGGGTCCGGGTGGCCGAGGCCTGAGCCTCGGCGTTGGTTTTCTGCACCAGGGCGCCAGCGAAGCGGCTGGCCTCCTGACGGGTCTCGGCGATGAGCTTGTTCTTGGCCTCTACGCTGAAGCCACCCGTGAAAAACCGTCCCAATAGATCGGGCATCAGCCAGGGCAGCAGCTCCGGCTTGTCCTCGCTGTGGATACGCATGTCGCGGATCAAAACCTCGTGGCGAGAAGGCGGCATCTCGATACGGAAGCTCTGGTCGCCGGTTCGCTCGATGTGGAAGGCGGGATCGGTCAGGTCGTAGCGAAAATCCACGTCGAACTCGATGATCAAGGTCATCCTCTGCTCGGAAAGCAACCAGTTGAGGTACCTCTTGCCGAACTCACCGAACCAGTGGTCGCTGGCGGTGATGACCTCCTTGGTCATGATCCGGAAAACGCTCAGCTCGCCCACCGCGCGCATGCTGGTGACGAAACTCTGGAACGTCACATCCGTGGATCCGCTCCGCTTGGGCTTGCGACGGCCGATCCGCCAGGTGATCAGGGCGACCAGCGCCACGACGAGTCCGCCGGCGAACCCTATGAGCAATTTCTCCAACCGTCTCTCCTTTGTAATCTGCCCCGATCGGTGCTTGTTACCGCCGCTTCCCGCGACTGCCCCGCTGGACGCTGTCAGCACCATACTTAACTTGCACCTGGTCGAGCAGCCGGTCGATCTTTTTCTCGCGCTGTAGACCCGGATCGGGAAACAGCTCCCCCTGTCCCGGCCGGGCGTGGCTGAGATTCGACAGGCTCACCCCCAGCAGGCGCAAGGGCCGGCTCCGGCGACCCAGCTTGTGTACCAGCAGTGCGCGCGCCGTGTCCAGGATGACAGCCGAGGAGTCGGTGGGCTGCGAAAGCGTCGCCGCCCGCGTGACCGTGTGGAAGTCGGGATAACGCGCCTTGATCTGGACACGGCGGGCCAGCAGATCGTGCTTCCGCAACCGCTTGGCCACCTTGGCGACCAGGTCGCACAGAATGTTCTCTAACTTCTCGCCGTCGGCGATGTCTGCGGGGAAGGTGATCTCGTGGCCGATGGATTTGGCTTCGTGACCAGGGACCACCGGCCGGTCGTCCCACCCCTGCGCCAGCTCCAGCAAGTGCTCGGCATGATCACCCAGGCTTTCCACGAGATCCTGGCGAGGTATCCGGAGCAGGTCACCGATCTTGGCCACGCCCAGCTCCCGTAAGGTTAGCTGGGTGGCCGGTCCCACACCCCAGAGGCGCCTCACGGACAGGTCGGCCAGGAGGTCACATGCGCTCTCCCTGGTTATCACGCAGAACCCATCCGGCTTGTCAAGATCGCTGGCCAGCTTGGCCAGGAACTTGTTGGGGGCCACACCCACCGAGGCCGTCAGACCGATCTCGGCCTTGATCCGCCGCTTGATCTCCCTGCCGATCTTTTCCGCCGGGCCGAACAGCCGCCGGCTGCCGGTTACGTCCAGGAAGGCCTCGTCGATGGAGAGCGGTTCCACCAGAGGCGTGTACTCCTTGTAGATGGTGAGAATTTCTCGTGAAACCTCCACATAGCGTTCGTGTCGGCCTCGCCGGAATACGCCCTGAGGGCAAAGTTGCACCGCCCGCGCAGCGCTCATGGCGCTGTGGACGCCATAGTGGCGCGCCTCGTAGGAGGCGGCGGCCACGACACCGCGGCCCTCGGGTGTGCCGCCCACGATGACGGGCTTGCCCCGCAACGATGGGTCGTCCAGCACCTCCACGGCGGCGAAGAAAGCGTCCATGTCGCTGTGGAGAATCGCCCGCTCGGACACAATGACCTCTTTTCGTTTGCGGAGCCATAGACTATAAACCATGCGAGGAGTTTTTGCAGGCTGGACCAGATGAGGGAACCGCCATGACCATCGAACTGACCGCCATTCACGTCTATCCCCTGAAATCGACCGCGGGTGTGGCCCTGGAAACGGCCATAGCCGAGCGGTGCGGCTTCAACCACGACCGCCGCTGGATGGTCGTGGACGCCAAGAACAAGACCTTGACCCAGCGGGAACATCCCCGGCTGGCCCTCATCCAGGTTCAACTGGACGCTGGCGGCGGTCTGGTCCTGCGTGCCGAGCAAATGCCGGCCCTGACCTTACCGCTGCCCGCCGCCGACGCCTCACGCCGCGAGGTTGTGATATGGGACGACAGGGTCATGGCCGTCCACTTGAGCCAGCGCGCCGACCTGTGGTTGAGCCGCTTCTTGGACAGTGAGTGCCATCTCGTCTACCTGCCGGACGATGTCAAACGACCGCTGAAGCCCGAGTACGCCCACCCCGGTGATCACGTCAGCTTCGCGGACGGTTTCCCGTACATGTTGATCTCCACGGAGTCACTGGCCGACCTCAACGCACGATTGAGCGAGCCGGTACCCATGAACCGGTTCCGTCCCAACCTGGTGGTCACCGGCGGTGGTCCTTTCGCCGAGGATGACTGGCGCCGCATCCGCATCGCCAACGTGGTCTTCCGGGTGGTCAAACCTTGCTCGCGTTGCAGTGTCGTCACCGTGGATCAGAAGAGTGGTCAACAGGGGGAAGAACCGCTGCGCAGTCTGGGCAGTTACCGCCTCCGGGACGGCAAGGTCTGTTTCGGTATGAATCTGGTAGCCATGAATCCGGGCCGACTGCGCGTGGGCGAAGTACTCTGCGTCGTGGAGTGAAGGGTTAGCTCGGATCAGGCCCGCCGTGCCTCGTACCGTTGGAACAAGCTGGCAAACAGCTCCGGCACCAGCGTCATCCTTTCCGGAGTCTCCACGTAGGCGATCCGCATCTGGGTCAGGCCCGGGTTTCCAGCTCCGGCCTCCACGCTGTAGAAGCCAGACATGGGCGCGGTGAGCAGAGTGTACGGTTTGCCCGCCAGCTCCACCCT
>CBDURX010000303.1:0-4154 GCA_965369485.1 uncultured bacterium
ATCATCGCGGCTGGCCTACCCCAATTTCTGGGGTTGCGGTTGCGGGATGGCGTCTGATCAGCTGCAGAGGAGGAGTCACCATTCCCGCGACGAAGAGATCCCGCGCATTCCTTTACGCTGCTCTGGGATTGTTGCTGATTGCAGCTCTCGTCGCGACCGCCATGCGCGTAGCCAGGCAAGAAGTTCGGGCCGGGTCCGGGCGCAATCTCCTGTTGATCACCCTGGACACGGCACGCGCCGACTACCTGGGGCCTTATGGCGGTCAGGAGGCGTCCACGCCGGCTCTGGACGCTCTGGCTGCCTCGGGCACGCTGTTCACCCGCGCGGCGACTCCCGTCCCCACCCCCCTCCCCTCCCACATTGTCATGCTGTCGGGATTGATGCCGCGAGATCAAGGCGTGCCGCGCAACGGGTTTGCCCTGAGCGACTCCGTCCCGTTGCTGTCCGAGATGTTGCGGGAGCAGGGTTACCGGACCGTGGCGTTCATCAGTTCCTTCGCTCTGGACACCCGGTTTGGACTGGACCGGGGATTCGCGAACTACGACTGCGATTACGACGTCGATGAGGAGGGGTGGGGCCTGCGGCGGCGCGGCCGCGAGACGGCGCGACAGGCTGCGTCGGCTTTGTTGAAGCTGCCGGAGCCGTTTTTTCTCTGGGTGCACCTGTTCGACCCCCACTACCCCTACGAGCCGGAGCCTGCGTTCGATCAGGTCCCCTCCGATCATCCGGCCACCAGCATTTACCAGGGCAGGTCCACGGTCTTCGAGATGAGACGGAGCCGACGACACCCCCACTGGGACGAGTTGATCGATTACCTGCGAGGGAAGTACGCCGGTGAGATAGCGGCCACGGACGCCCAGGTGGCCCGGATCCTGGCTGGGCTGGACGCGTCCGGCCGCGGCGATCGTACCCTGGTCGTCGTGGTGGCCGATCACGGGGAGGGTATCGACGATTTCAGCGAGATCTGCAACCACGGCAAGGATCTGCATCAGTCCACCATCCAGGTACCGTTGATCATCCGCTGTCCGTGGCGGCGGTTCGCCTCCCGGGTGACGGCACCGGTGAGCACGGTGGACCTGCTACCGACCATCGCGGAGTTGCTCGGGCTTCCCATTCCGGAGCACGCGTGGGGCCGGAGCCTCGTGCCGTTGCTGGCAGGGGAGGATGGGCTGGCTGGGGAGGATGGGGATACGGCGACCTTGCTGGCGAACCGGCCCCTCTTCCTGAACGCAACCAAGCCGTTTCGCCTGGAAGAAGGCTTGCCGCCGGAGCGCCTCAACGAGCGGAAAGCGCGTGGGGTCATGCTGGGCACCTGGAAATACGTCTTTTATCCCGAAGATGGCAGGGAGTTACTGTTCGATCTCGCCTCGGACCCTCAAGAGCAGGACAACCTCAGCGAGAAGAATGTAGATTTCGCCGCCAGGCTGCGCCGCATGGTGACACAGTACTGGGCCAGCACCCCTGACTCGGAGCGCGTGGCGGCAGAGCTCGTAGATGAGGAGACGATCCGTAAGCTGCGTAGCCTGGGGTATTTAAAGTGAGCTGTGTCGCGTGGCGTTGGTTGATGTATGGTGCTTATATATGACATTGTGTTCAGGTCTGCATAGGGGCATGTTGACCCCTATGAACTATAAGGTTATAGACTTATAATTAATATTATAAGGCCAGAGAGTTATAGTCTGTATGGTTTGGTAGTGGCTTCGAAATTGTGTCTGCTCAAGTCGAAGCCACGACCCTTTCATTTCACCAGCACCATGTGCTGTGTCGATTGATGGCCTCCTGCCTCGAGGCGAGCGACATATGTACCTGAGGCCACTGCTCGTCCGGTGTCGTCGCGGCCGTTCCAGATAACCTCGTGGTGGCCGGCTGAGCGCATCTCCTGAACCAGCGTAGCTATCCACCTGCCGTCGAGCGTGTAGATTTTCAGGCTCACCTGGCGAGTCTCGGGCAAGCTGAAGTGGATCGTCGTCGACGGGTTGAACGGGTTGGGGTAGCACGGATGCAGTTGGGTGACTGCGGGAGTCGTCTCCGGGTCGTCCACGGCGTTCGCTCCACCCTGCTGGATGTAGTGATGTCCGTCGGCAACCAGTTGTGTGACGATCTGCACCTCGCCTCCCGGCCATGTCACTTCCAGAGTATCCACCGTGGTCGCGAGGCCGAGGCCGAAGTGCACCCGCAGCGGGTTCTGGGAAAAGTAGCCCGAGCCACCGGAAATTTCCCGTAGCTGGGAGATACCGCCGGCCACCACCCGGACACGGGCCCCGATGGCCGCGGCATTGGCCGTGGTGCCTTCCAGGTAGACCTGGAGCCAGTGATTGGTTCCTGGAGCCTCGTTCCTGAGCAATAGGTTGGGCTGGCCGTCGTTGGCCACGTAGACGTCCAGATCCCCGTCGTCGTCGTAGTCGCCGCAGGCCGCACCGCAGCCGTTGCCCTCTATGCCAGTCCAGCCCAGGGGAACGCGCGCGAAGCTGTTGTTGCCCAGGTTCAGCATGTACAGATCCGCCTCGCCATAGCGGGTCACGTACAGATCCAGATCGGCGTCGTTGTCGAAGTCGCCCCACAGGACGCCGCGGCACGCCCCCAGATCGCTCAAGGGCTCCCCGATGACCAGGGAGAAGTTGCCGTTGTTGTTCCTGAACAACCGGTCGGCCATGCCGTCATTGGCCAGGTACAGATCCAGGTCGCCATCATTGTCGTAATCGCCCCAGGCGACACCGGCGCCGTTACCGAGGTCGGCCAAGGCACCCGTTCCCGTCGCGTCGAAGAAACCCAGAGGGCCATTGTTGTCGTACAGCTTGTTGGGCGCAAAGCGGTTGGAGAGGTAGAGGTCGAGGTCGCCGTCGTTGTCGTAGTCGGCCCAGGCCAGGCAGGCTCCCGGTCCCGGGTCGTTCGTGACACCGCCCATGGCCACCCACAGCCAGAAACCCCCGCCCATGTCGCCGAAGTTCTTCAGCAGCAGGTTCTCTACTCCGTCGTTGGCGAGGTAGAGATCGGTCAGGCCGTCGTTGTCGTAGTCGGCCCAGGCTGCGCCGCACCCCGGACCGGCGTCTGCGAGGCTCAACTCCGCCACGTCGGTGAACGAGGCGGAGCCGTCGTTCTGCAGCATCTGGTTGGCCTCGTTGTAGCGGGTACGGAAGGCGTCCAGGTCGCCATCATTGTCGTAGTCTGCCCAGATGACGGCCTGACCCGGACCAGAGTCGGCCAGGACTCCACTGGCCATGTCCACGAACGATCCATCACCCTCGTTGCGCAGCAACCGGTCGGGCTGGTTATCGTTGACCACGTGGATGTCCAGGTCGCCGTCCCCGTCGGTGTCGACCATGGCCACACCTCGTCCGGGGCCGTTGTCGCCCAGCGGTCCGGCGGTGATCTCGGTGAACGGACCGCCACTGTAAGTGCCTGTGAAGGTGACGGTCGCGTCCTGGATAACGAGCTGATTCGCGGGGTTCGGCTCGGGCGTATTCCAGCCGAACACGGGCAACCAGGTCACACTGTAGACACCTTCGGACCAGATCAGGAGGGTCTGGTCGCCGGCACCGGTGTAATCGTAGCCGTTAGGCCCGGTGATCTGCCAGCCTGCCTGTAGTCCGTCGGGATTGGGATCGATGACGATGGCGGCCGTGTAGTTGGCCTCCGCATATACGGCTTGCAGTACCGCATGGCTGCTGGCGCTCTGCACGAAAACGGCGATGCGGAGGTTCGCCTCGATCCAGTTGGAGTCCAAGCTGAAGGCTCGCACGATGTCCACACTTTCGCCCGGTGCGGTGAGGGTGAACGGTTCGTCCGTCAACATGAGCCGGGCCAGGTTCACCTGGTTGTGCGCCCCGTCCTCGACGATGACGAAGCTGACCTGGTTGTTGGCGGAGGTGACGTCGTCGGTGACCTCGATGTGTACCGCGAGGCTGCCCTCGAGACCGTTCAGGACGTAGGACGCAGAAAGTTGCAGGGGGCTCGGCTGTCCCAGATGGTTCGATACGATGGGATCGTAGGAGTCGAACATGGAGCCGCCCAGGCTGCCGCCCACCACGTCGTCCGTCCCGTCGAACATGACACTGGGTGTGCCGCCAAAGCCGTACCAAGTGAAGCGTTGCTGGCTTGCGGGGATGGCGTAAGGGGCACTGATGTACCAGGTGATGGGAACGAATTGCTGTTCC
>CBDURX010000304.1:0-4151 GCA_965369485.1 uncultured bacterium
CGGAACGGCAAGAGCGAGACCGTTCGTGTTTCTGGTCTGCCTCTGGGGCTCTTCGACGACGCCGATTACCAGGAGATGGAGATCGAGCTCCACAGCGGAGACGTGATCGTCGTTTGCTCCGATGGTCTGGAGGATTGTCTCTACGAGCAGGGTGGACAGGTGACCGATGGCCGACTGGATGCCTGGGTCCGCCGTCTCTCCCATCGCTCCGCCCAGGAGATCGCCGACGAGTTGGTCCTCGCCAGCGAGCCTACCGACTCTGGCGAGGAGCCCGCCGACGATCGCACCGTGGTCGTAATGAAGGTCTTGTAAGAGCGGCTAGGACCTCATGCCTACCAGAACGCGATGGTTTCGCATGCGGTCCAGGATCCCGTGTCCCTCGAGGGGGGCGGACGACGATCTCAACCGAATCGCCCCGTGATGTAGTCCTCAGTCTCCTGCAAGTGAGGATTGGTGAACATCGCCGCCGTGGGACCGTACTCGATGAGCCGGCCGAGGTACATGAAAGCGGTGTAGTCGCTGACCCGAGACGCTTGCTGCATGTTGTGTGTCACGATCAAGATGGTGTACTCGCCCCTCAACTGCTGTATCAACGCTTCGATTTTCCCGGTGGCGATGGGGTCCAGAGAGCTGCAAGGTTCGTCCATCAGCAGCATCTCTGGTTCGGCGGCGATGGCGCGAGCGATGCAGAGGCGCTGCTGCTGACCACCAGACAAACCCAATGCACTTTCTCCCAGCCTTTCCCTCACCTCGTCCCATAGGGGCCGCCCCGCGCAGCGATCGTTCGGATACCTCACGCAGCACATTCTTGTTACGCTCGCCGTCGATCTCGAGGGCGTAGACCACGTTCTGTTCCACACTCATGGGAAACGGGTTGGATTTTTGGAAGACCATCCCCATGCGTCGGCGCAGCTCGATGACATCCACTCCAGGAGCGTAAATATTATCTCCGTTCAGATACATGTCGCCTTCGATGCGGACAATATCGATCAGATCGTTCAACCGGTTTATGGACCGAAGCAGGGTGCTCTTTCCGCATCCTGAGGGGCCGATGAGAGCGGTCACCTTGCCGAAGGGTATGGACATTGTAATGTCGAAGAGAGCCTGTTTTTCTCCGTACCAGAGATCGAAGTTTTCTATGTCCAGTACACTGTCCTCGGCACTCACCTCGTCGTGGGTCTCGGTCACGACGCGCTCGCCGCGCACGATCGCTGCTAGCCGATCGTCGGATTTGGTAAGGTGATTGGGTAAGGGTCGTGTCAAGGCCATGCTGTTCCTTCCCTGGGTCCTCTCAGAACTGAGCGGCCACGTATTTCTTGCGCAAACGCGTGCGCAGCCAGATGGCGGTGATGTTTAAGAAGGTTATGATCACGATCAACAAAAGCGTCGTCGTGAACACCATGGGCTTGGCGGCTTCTGAATTCTGACTTTGGAAGCCGAGGTCGAAAATATGGAAGCCGAGGTGCATGAAACTTCTCTCTGGGTGAATGTAGGGGAACGCGCCGTCCAGCGGCAGTTCCGGCGCAAGCTTGACCGCGCCCACGAGCATTAGCGGCGCTACCTCGCCCGCTCCGCGGGCCATGGCCAGGATGGTACCGGTCATGATCCCAGGCATGGCGCGGGGCAGCACGATACGCCGAATGGTCTGCCACTTGCTTGCACCACAGGCGTAGGACCCTTCGCGCATCGAGCCCGGCACCGCGGCCAGAGCTTCCTCCGTTGCCACGATGACTACCGGCAGGGTCATCAGAGCCAAGGTGAATGCAGCCCACATGATACCGCCGGTACCGAAGGTCGGGCTGGGCAGTTTGGCCTCGAAGAAAAGTTGGTCGACGGCACCGCCGATGATGTAACAGAAGAAACCGAGACCGAACACACCGAAAACGATGCTCGGCACGCCGGCCAGGTTGTTTATGGAGATCCGTATCACACTGACAAGCGGACCGGCTTTGGCGTATTCCCGTAGATACAAGGCTGCCAGGACACCAAACGGTACCACGAGCAGAGACATGATCAACGTCATGGTCACGGTCCCGAATATGGCCGGAAACACGCCGCCCTCGCTGTTGGCCTCTCGCGGGTCGTCGGTCAGGAATTCACCCCAGCGAGACAGGTATACGCTCAGCTTGCCCAGCCAGGTGAGCCGGTTAGCCGCGTAGGCTCGCACGATGTCCGCCAGCAACAGAATCTTCTCCGTGCCGTCCGCCGTGGTCACGAGCAAGGCATACCGCGCGTTTTCCCGGTTCAGTAAGGCGGTCTCACCGCGAATGTCGCGGTACCGGACATCGACTCGGTTCTGAACCTTCGCCAAATGCTCCTGCTGCGCCAGCCACTGCGGCGAGGAGCGGCCGTGGGCCAGCTCTGCCTGGCGTAGCTGCAGCCGTTGCCGCTCCAGCTCGCTGTTGATCTTACCGAGAGCGTGGATCTCCAGGTGCCTCCGTTCTTCCCACCGCTTCCGGATCTGGGGGTGATGATGGCGGTACAGGTCCCAGATCCGAACCGGGTCGGTAGCGACCGTCTCACCAGCGATTCTGAATTCCTTGGGCGATCCGTAGAAACGGCCCCAGGCCAGCCGCTCGAAGACCATTGCCCACTCGGGTTCGGTCTCGCCACCGGGGGCAATTTCGAACTCGTTGATCCAGACGAAGTGTTCATTGGTCAGTTCGTAGTTGCCGGTGCGCAAGAGGCGGCGTGCGGCCAAGCCGTCTTCGGTACGCAGTGCCTCGCGTGCCGCGGCGGCGGTTGCGGGAGGGAGAGCCGAGATCGTATGTTCAGTGGGTCGGAACGTTTCCCGCCGCGTCACTTCGCCCAGGAATACCCGACCGTTGCTAGTCTCGAGGTGAATCAGCGGCGCCGGCCAGAAGGTCGAACTGCCCTGGTAGAGGACGAGAACCAGCAGACCGACGATCATGATCAGGCAGATAACCAGGCCACCGCCGGTAAGCCACAACATGGGCTCGCCGTGGGCCAACAGGGAGGCGGCGGCGCCGGACCTCCTCCGGCGACGGCTCGTCACCGGAAGACGGCTGGACCGGGGGCGCGAAGGCGCAGCGCTGACTAGCTCCGCCCTCACAGCTCGAACGCCTTTTTCCGGAAGCGGATGCGCACTGTCTCGGCCACCGTGTTCAGCACGAAGGTTATCAGGAACAGGGTCAGGGCCGCCAGGAACAACGTACGGAAATGAGTGCTGTTCTGTACCGCTTCGGGTATCTCCACAGCGATGTTGGCCGACAGAGTACGGAAGCCGTCGAAGACGTTCCACCCCATGATCGGAGTGTTGCCGGCGGCCATCAGAACGATCATGGTCTCGCCCACGGCGCGGCCCAGTCCGATCATGATCGCTGAGAAGAGTCCGCTCATGGCCAGCGGGATGATCACTCGCACTGCGGTCTGCCAGGGTGTGGCGCCGGCGCCGAGGGAGGCCGCACGCAGGTGCTCAGGCACGGCAGAGAGAGCGTCCTCGGCAATGGTGTAGATGATGGGGATGATGGCGAATCCCATCACGAAGCCGACCACCAGCGCGTTCCGTTGCACGTACGTGTCGACGTAGGAGCCCCGCGGATCCCAGCCAATCGCGTTGAAGATCCAGGCGCCGAGGAGCGCCAGACCGAGGGCGCAGGCAAGGGAGACGAGGAACTTGGCCAGGTCGGCCCAGGCAACCCGCTCTCGAGACCAGTCGTGTGAAATGTGCCTTAGCCACGGATTGAGCGTTCGACTCTGCAGGAACGCCGCCGCCAGGCCGCTCAGGGGCAGCAGAATGAAGAGCCATCCCCCCATGCCATTGCCGACCTGACCGTCCAGCCACGCCATGATATCGCCGGCGAACAGGGCTTCCTCGAGCGGCCGGCCCAGTTCCCTGGCCGACCACACCCCCACCGGCAGCATGAGCGACATGAGCACCAGCTTGTATTTACCCAAGCGTGCGCTCATCTGCCGTCGTAACAGTTGCCAGAGATGAGCGCCCAGCAACAGTGCCACTGGCACGGTCACGAAGGCCGCCAGAGTGTGGGGGATGATCTTCTCGATGAAGGGGGCGAAGACCAGGGCGGCCAGAAATCCAAGTACCACGCTGGGGAGGCTCGCCATCATTTCGATCACGGGCTTGACACGGGTCTTGTGGCGGGGGTGCAGGAATTCGCTGGTGTAGACGG
>CBDURX010000305.1:0-4131 GCA_965369485.1 uncultured bacterium
CTCGAGGCATGATCGAGGTCGACGTGCGCACCAACAGCATCCTGATCCGAGACATACCCGATCAGATAGATCTCCTCACAGAGATGGCCCGGAAACTGGACACCAAGACGCCCCAGGTGGAGATCAACGCGCGGTTGCTGGACGTGGATGCGCGCGCCACGCGCGAATTGGGGATCACCTGGTCGGTAAACAACTTCAAGGTCTTGGGAAACAACGTTGTGGGCGGTGCATCGGTAAGCACGCCGATCCAGTCGCCGGCCGGCGACCTCCGCATCGGCACGGTCCAGTCTTGGGGTGACGTGATGGTGCAATTACAGGCGCTGGAGAAGGAAAACTTGGCCCACATCATCGCCAATCCCATCATCACCACGACGGACAACCGGGAAGCCAGCATCTTGGTGGGACAGAAAATCCCGTTGATCGTGGCCGACGAGGCGGGGAACGCCATCACCCAGTTGACCACCGTCGGTATCATGCTGAAGGTGACGCCGCACATAAACGACGATACCCGGATCACCCTGGATATCCACAACGAGGTGAGTGACCTCGCATCGCAGGCGACGGTGCAGGGCGGAGTGATCATCAACACCACCGAGGCCGACACGCGGGTGCTGGTGGGCAACGGCGAGACGGCTGTCATCGGTGGACTGATCCGTAACGTGGAGAGCACGCTGGAGACCGGCGTGCCGATCTTGAAGGATATACCGCTCCTCGGCTTCCTGTTCAAATCGCAATCGACGGCGACCAGCGATCGCGAGCTCGTCATCTTTCTGACTCCTCGTATTGTCACGGATGAGTACCTCACCCGGGACAAACTTTCCTACGAACACAGTGAGATCGATCGAGATTTCAACATCCACTAGCGCTTCCTTTTCGTACAAGCCGGGCCGGAGAACTTGCTCCAGCCCGGCCTTTTTTTTATGCTCGGCAAGGTATGCGACAGGTCGACACCGGGGTGAAACCATTCGCTAGCGATGATGATATGTGGATTAGTTTCGTCGGTTTTATGGCCAGTGGTAAGTCTACCCTGATCGAGGTGATGGGTCAGGAGAGTCGTCTGCCCGTGTACGATCTGGACGACGAGACCGCGCGGCTGGCTGAATGCAGTGTGCCCGAGATCTTCCAGGCGGGTGGGGTGGCCGAATTCCGTCGCTGGGAACGCCGGGCCTTGTCGGGTTTGACCTCCTTCAGGCAGCTCTTGTTGGCCACGGGGGGTGGATGTGTGGAGCAACCGTCCAACGCAGAGCTGCTGCGTAAACACGGTGTGGTAATCTGGTTGGACGCGCCGTGGGAGCTGCTCCGGGCTCGTATCGAACAGGCGGGGGGAATCCGGCGTCCTCTGGTGGGACATCTCGGATGGGAAGGAATGCGGCGACTTTACCTGCGGAGGCGGCGGTTGTACGCTGACGTGGCTCATTTCCGCCTGCGGACCGACCGGGCGCCGGTGCCTGTCGTCGCCCGCAGCGCCTTGCTGCGGAGCCTGTTGTGGCAGAGTCGGCGGGAAAGTGAGAAGGTATGAGGGTCGTCGCCGGTCGCTGGCGTGGCCGTAAGTTGACGGCCGGACATGGCCGGCGATTGCGTCCCACCACCGACCGTGTCAAGGAGGCCGTGTTCTCTATTCTGGGTGCCGAACTGCAGGAGGTGGAAATCCTGGACCTCTGCTGCGGTGCTGGCGGGCTGGGGATCGAGGCCTTGAGCCGGGGAGCGGCCTGTGCCCACTTCGTGGATTGCGATCGCGTGGCCCTCGACCTGGTGCGCACCAACCTGGAGAGATGCGGCGCTGCTGTGACGAGTTACCGCCTGCACCGGAGTGATGCCGATCGCTGGCTCGCGCGGTTCGTCAAAGGCTCACCGGACCAGCCGGTGGTCGTGCTGGCCGATCCGCCCTATGGTTCGCCCCTGGCGCAGCAACTGGCCACGACCCTGCTAGCGGCTCCCGGAGCGTTCACGTTGCAGTGCGCGGTCCTGGAGCATGCCAGTGATTCCGCGTGGAAGCTGCCGGAGCCGTGCCGATACCGGTGGCGGCGCCGACGGTACGGTACGACGGTTCTGACTATTCTGGAGGCTTGAGATGGACGAGCGACACGCTGTGTATCCCGGCACTTTCGACCCCGTCACCGTCGGCCACCTCGACATTCTGGGACGGGCCTTGACATTGTTCGACCGGGTGACCGTGACCGTGGCGGCGGGAAGCAAGGCGGCATTATTAACTCTGGAGGAGAGGGTTGCACTGTTCCGTGACGCCGCTGCACACCTGGATCGCTGCGATGTGATTCCGTTCTCCGGTCTGCTGGTGGATGAACTGCGCCGACGGGGGGTCCGCACTGTGGTGCGGGGCATACGACACTCAGGCGATTATCAACACGAGTGGGCGATGGTGGGGATCAACCGGATCCTCTTTCCGGACAGCGAGTTCGTATTCCTGTTCGCGCGGCCGGAGATGGCGGCTATCAGCAGTAGCCTGGTGAGAGACGTGGCATGGCATGGCGGTGACGTCACTTCCTTCGTCGTGCCGGAGGTCGCCGCCGCCCTGGTTGCCCGCTGCGGGAAGGGTGGGCCGTGAACCTGGACGGTTTGCTGCAACGGATCCAAGTCGAGACGGGGCCGTTACGGGCTTTGCGACGGCGCGCAGCGGCTACGCCACGCCGCATCCTCCTGCCGGAAGCGGAGGACCCGCGCGTACGATTGGCGGCGGCGGCCCTGGTGACGAACGAACTGGCGCACCCGTTGCTCCTGGGACTTCCAGCTCTCCGTGGTGCCGATCCCTTCACGGGGGCCGTCCTCGGTCCAGAGCACTGGCTCGACCCCACGGAGGAGGTGCGACGCCGGGAGGTGGCGGCCCACCTGTGGCAGCGTCGGCGTCACCGTGGGATGACACAGGGGCAGAGCCACGTCCTTGCCACGGAACCGCTGCACATGGCTGCCACCCTGTTGGCCATGGGCGAGGCGGATGCACTGGTGGCCGGTGCGACCTGGGCGACGGCAGACGTGGTTCGGGCCGCTCTCTGGAGCGTGGGGGCGGCGCCGGAAATACAGACCGTGTCGGGAGCATTCCTCATGCTCCCGCCGCGAGATGCCACGCCAGCGGCCAGTCTGAGAGGGGGCGGGCTGATGATGGCCGACTGTGCGGTCGTACCCACGCCTGACAGCGATCAGCTGGTCCAGATTGCGCGAGCGACCGTCCAAAGCTACCGGCTTCTGTACGCACGCTGGCCCGCGGTCGCGTTCCTCTCCTTCTCCTCCCACGGTTCGGCCACTCACCCTGCAGTGCGGAAGGTGGCCGACGCGGCCGCACAGCTGGCCGCCGAGCGGCCCGATTTGAAAGTGGTGGGTGAGGTGCAGGTAGATGCTGCCCTGGTGCCGGAAGTGGCCCGCACCAAAGGGATCGACTGGGGCGAGAGCGGAACGGCTGACGTACTCGTCTTTCCGGATCTGACTGCCGGCAACATCGGCCAGAAACTGGTGGAGAGGTTGGGTGGTTGGCGCGCCGTCGGTCCTCTCCTGCAGGGGATGAGGCGTCCAGTCTGCGACCTGAGCCGGGGCTGCTCGGCCCTGGACGTCTACGACGCGGTTGTCTTGGTGACCCTCACTGCGGGGTAATGGCATGTTCATCGACGAGGCCACCATCTCCGTGGAGGCTGGTAAGGGGGGAGACGGCTGCGTCTCCACCCGCCGGGAGAAGTTCGTTCCCAGGGGTGGTCCCAATGGCGGCAACGGTGGTCACGGCGGCTCGGTGTGGATCATGGCACTGAGCGAGAGCTCGACCCTGCTCGACTTTCGTTACCGCCGGCGCTACAAGGCGAATGCAGGCTTGCCTGGCCGCGGCCAGTGCCAGACAGGCGCCGACGGCGAGGACCGGGAAATTCCCGTCCCGTGTGGGACCTCGGTCTACGAGGTGGACACGGGGATCTTGCTGGGTGATTTGGTTGAGCCTGGCGAGCGGGTTTGCGTGGCCTGGGGGGGCCGGGGCGGCCAGGGTAACTACGAGTTCCGTTCGGCACGCAACCAGACCCCCATGTATGCCCAACCGGGACGACCTGGTCAGAAACGAGAAATCCGCCTGGAGCTGAAGCTCATTGCCGACATAGGATTGATCGGAGCTCCCAACGCCGGCAAGTCGACCCTGTTGAG
>CBDURX010000306.1:0-4108 GCA_965369485.1 uncultured bacterium
CCAGGACCTCGTCCAGGGAGACCAGTTCTGGCGATTCCATGCCGGTCGGGTCGGAGTTGTCGGTTGCAGGGACGACGAGTGCATCGCGCAGGTCGGTGAGCTATTGGTCGAGCCCGCTGTCCTCCGCGAGTGGGGTCGTTATCGCGTCGCTTTCCGCGGTGCTTTTCGAGGTCACGAACGCGGTTTCCTGGACCGGAGAAGTCGGATCTGCAGACTGCGAGTCGGGGACGGCTGCGGTGCGGTCGCCAGCCGTGGACTGGTTCTGGGTACCGCCGTTGCGTGCATGGAAGCGCGCCATCAACTCGTCGGACAGGTCGAAGTAGGCGCGGCTACCCGTCGACTTACGGTCGTGGATGACCGTGGGCTTACCGCGCAGGGCCATCTCCGACAGGCGTGTCGTGCGGGGAATGACACTCTCGAACAGCTGTTCCGCGTAGTCTTCGTTCACCTTGGACGTGACATGCCGGCTCATACGGGTGCGGCTGCTGACCATGGTCAGGAACATACCTTCCAGGGCAATGGGCTGTTGGCCACCTCGATCACCCGCGAGGTTGCTTTCAGCAAAGGCATCGCTCCGGAAGGACTGGATGAAGGTCAACAACCGTTCCAGGGAATCACGGCACAGCTCTTCCGCCTGCACCGGTACCAGAAAGCTGTCCGAGGCCAGTAGGGCGGCCCGCGTGGCGGCGCCGAGATTGGGAGGGCAGTCGATAAGAATGGTGTCGTACAGGTTGCGCGCGCGGTCGATCTCGCCCACGAAGGTGTCGACTTCCCTGTCCATCAGGTCCAGGTACACCTCTTCCTCGTCCAGGGACCAGATATTGGGTGAGGTGAAGAAGAGGTTTTTCAGAGGGGTCGGGTGAGCGAGGTCTGTTAATGCCGTAGCATTGGTAAAGATCTCGGGTAAGCCGCTGCTGAGCTCGTCCCGGCCGTGACCGAGGGAGCGAGAGACGCCGCACTGTGGATCGACCCCCACAACCAGGACCGTATGGCCTGATAGGGCCAAGGCGGCTCCCAGGTTGATGGCCGAGGTGGTCTTCCCGACACCACCCTTGCGGCTGACGAAGCTGATGACTCGGGCGGTGAGACTGTTCCAGGGTGTGTGCCGCTGCGGGGGTTCGCGGTTCGGGTCATCGCTCGTATCGAAATGTTTCTTATGAGTTTCGCTACCGTCAGCATGTTGGTCGTCAGGTTCCACATCGTGTGGACGATTGTCCTGCATGGCCGTCACTCCTCCCCAATTATGTCTGCCTCGAGATGTGCCCTCCAGGGCGGACCAAGGCGCAAACTGTGGAGGCGCAAGTTAGATCAGATGTCCGGGTAGAACAAGTGTTATTTACACCGCCCCAACGAGATGCCACGAGCAAATTGCCAGCTGTGAAGCAGGTGGCCAGGTGAGAAGGAAGGGAGGGTTTTGAAAAGGAATTTGTGCCACGGATTCCACCCGTTACTTTTCAGGGGAGCTCGAGATTGGGCTTCGTCTGTGTGGAAACCGTGACTTGCTCCCGCGGGGAAGTCGGTGTAGGTGAGGAGAAATCGTGACGAAAACCGAGAAAATCGCTGTCGGCGGCATGGTCAACACGAAGGGGTTGGTCCTTATCCGGGTTCTCGGCGCCGCGCGGGGGCCGGCCGTGGCGGGCAAGACTCTTTTCACTCTCGGTCGCCACGGAATCAACATCGTCTGCGTGGTCTCCTTCGTTGACGTCACCGGGCGGGAGAACATCGCTGTTGCCATCAGTAAAAGCGATCTCGACCAGGCCCTCGGATTGCTGCAGACCATCAAGGAAGAGATCCAAGCCGAGACCATCGAGTATCAGAGTAACTGCTGCAGTGTCACCATCTATGGTCCTCACTTCAGTGAGCGCCCAGCCATCGCCGGCAACATGTTCGCCGCCACAGCCGAGGAAGGCATCGACATCCACATGATCAGCTCCTCTATCTCGACGGTCTCGTGCGTCATCGATGAAGATCAGATGGAGAGGGTTGTCAACAAGCTGCAAGAGACTTTCTTGGTACCTTGACCTGAATAGGTCATCGGGCTAGTAATGGAACCCGCTCTCGCCGATGAACTCCCGCAGCAGAGAGGTTGGCGGCACTTGCCGCGCGTCGATGGGCAACACCATGGTTAGCATCTCGATGAGGCTGCGCGCCCGCCCATAGTTTGGATCATCCGGCGCGACGGCAGCGAGGCGTGGCTCTGCCCACAGCTTCAGAACCCCCAGCTCGTAAGCCAGGCCAGAGTTGAAGAAAACGTCAGCGTTCTGCTGGAACGGGAAGATGTGCTTCTCCTCGCCCTCACGGACCTTGGGCCAGCGTCGCAAGGTTTCCGATGCCGTGTAGCCGCGGAACTGCGCGTCGCGGACGATGCGGCGGTACAGACGGGTGACGGTGGTGGGGATGTAACTGTAGTTGTCGATGTTCAGGTGGCACAGGGCCGAGACGTAGACATGGAGTTTGTGGTTCGGGGCGATGGCAGGGGTCAAGGCAGGGTTCAAGGCATGGATGCCTTCGACGATGAGCGGCTGGCCGGGGGCGAGGGTCACCGGCTCTGCCCGGAGATGACTACGGCCCGTGTGGAAATCGTACACGGGCAACTGCACCGCCTCCCCCTTTATCAGCGCCAGCAACTGCTCGTTGAACAGATCGATTCGGATGGCGCCCAGGGACTCGTAGTCGTAATCGCCATCGACGTCGCGCGGTGTCGCCTCGCGGTCCACGAAGTAGTTGTCCAGGGAGAGGGCGAAGGGTTGGAAACCGAGGACCCGTAGCTGCAAGGAGAGGCGTTTGGCAAAGCTGGTCTTACCCGAGCTGGACGGTCCCGCCACCAGGACGAGACGGCCACTGTCCGGCATTTGCGCCACCTTCTCGGCGCTCTTGACGATCACCTGCTCGTGGCGCGCCTCGCAGGCCATGATCAGCGCATCTGCTCGCCCCTCGACGATGTAATGGTTCAGGCCACCGATGTCGTGGGCTTCGATGTGATCCATCCACCGGGCGTAGTCCCGCATGGTTGCCAGCAGCTTCGGCCGGGGCCGGAAATCCGGCAGCTCGTCGGGCCGGCCGGCCAGGCTGGGCAGGAGGTAGAACCCGGGCGACTCGGGGATCAGGTCGAAGGCCCGGATGTAACCCGTCGCGGGTAGGTGCAAGCCGTAAAAGAGGTGGTCAGTGCCGTTCATCTTGTACAGCGTGATGGAGTCGCGTCGGATGTAGCGGGCCGTGGCGTAGCTGATGTCGCGACCGGTGCGTTTTAGCATGCGCAAGAGCGCCCGCATGCCGTAGATCTGGGGCCTCATTTGCAGGTCGCGTGCGACGATCTTGTGCATGTTCTCCTGCAACCTGGCGATCTCTTGCCCAGTGAGCGGTGCAGGGCGCCGCAGCTCGCAGTAGATCCCCGTGCTGTGGCTGAAATCGATGAAGAGCGGGTGGTGGGGAAAGAGATCCTCGGCGGCGGCTGCCAGGACGAAGCAGAGGGAGCGCACGGTCGTGGAGTGGGCCTCGGGGTCGTTGAGGCGGATCAAGTCGATCTGCTCCTCGCCCCACAGTGGTTCGAAGAGGCTGGTACGTCTGCCGTTGATGTGGGCCAGGACCACGGGGTTCTCGCCCCAGATATCGTCCCCTCCACTGTGGCGCAGGATGTCGTACAGAGTCTGACCGAGCGTGGCAGTGGTACGCGTCCCCACGATTTCCACCCAGGAGCTCTCCCCATTCATGATTTTTTCCTCCCTGGCGATTTCGCCACCTTGGTCCCAACGCACTCTAACTCCCTTCACCACGGCGCGGAAGGGTCAAAACGATATCACAGCCCCCCGGGGCGAACAACCAGTGCCGGACCGATGCTGCTTGCATGGCGGCTTGCCGCTTGATAGTTTGGGAGGAAATACCCCTGATCCGCATCGTGCGGCCGCTGCAGCGCCACTCGATGCGGGTTGAACCTCGACCCTTCCTCCCAAGGAGTGGCCATCTATGCATGGGATTGTCGGATATGGCTCCTATGTTCCCCGCTACCGGATCAAGGCGGAAACCATCGCTCACCAGTGGGGAGCTGACGCTGAGGCATACAAGAAGGGACTGCTGCTCGAGGAGAAGACGGTCCCTGGCCCTGACGAGG
>CBDURX010000307.1:0-4103 GCA_965369485.1 uncultured bacterium
AGAAAATCATATTTAATGGGCAATGTAGCTGATGTCATAGTAGCCCAGTTGAAGGGAATTGCAAGCTATCTGCGCAGGTGAATCGTCGATCGAGACTATTCTATTCGAAGATTTTTACATCTGGGCAAACCTGCTCCAGTTGTCGTTTGTTCCCGCGTAATATGTGATCACGTCACGGCTCAGAGGTAGGGTCTTTCCAGGTGAGGCGGTTACTGATGACCAAGGGGAAAAGAACAACCAAGCAATAACAGGAAAGTTGATAATTCAAGCAAAAGTCATTTCCAGTATTGTGAGATGAACTCGTCCACTTCCGGAATGCCCCCCTGAAACACCAGGTAGCCGTTGTGTGGTTCCCGGTCTGTGATCTCGCTGTTGACGGGTTTCAGCATGATCCTCTTGACCTCGTCCAGGTCGTGACTCTGGCCCAGGGCCCAGCCCAGCTTCACGTAGGCCACCTCGGGTAACATGTTGGCTGTGGGCACCACGCCGAGCTCCATGATCTCTCGGCCGGTCTCATATACGTACATCTGCACATAGCCCCAGAGGGTCTGCACTGTCATGTAGAGGGCAACGCCGGCCTCATGGGCGCGCGCCAGGGCGGGGTAGAGGGGTTTGTTCACGTGGCCCAGACCGGTGCCGCCGATGACGATCCCGCGGTAACCGTTGTCGATCAGCGCGTCGATGATGTCCGGTTTCATGTTGGGGTAGTAGTAGACAAGGGCCACCCGATCATCGTACGCCGTGTTCAAGATCACCTGGTTGTCGTCGCGCCGAGGGTTGAAATCTTGACGGAACGGGGTGACCCCGTCCTTGTCTACCTTGCCCAGGGGAATGTCGCTCAGGGTGCGGAAGGTCGACCTGTAGCTGGAGTGCATCTTGCGGACTCGGGTGCCGCGGTGCAGCAGGCCGTACTGATCGCTGGTGGGCCCGAACATGCAGACCATCACCTCGGCTATGTCGCTGGTGGCTGCCGTGCGCGTGGCGTTGATCAAGTTGATGGCCGCGTCGGAACTGGGCCGGTCGCTGGAGCGCTGACTGCCCACCATCACGACGGGCACGGGCAAGTCTTGCAACATGAACGACAGGGCGGCGGCGGTGTGGTGCATGGTGTCGGTGCCGTGGCCCACGACGATGCCGGCCACACCTTTGGCGATCTCCGCAGCGATGGCCTCGGCGGTGCCGATCCACTGCTCCGGGCCCATGTTCTCGCTGAAGACGCCGTACAGCTTCTCGGTTTCCAGGTTACAGATGTCCGCCAACTCCGGCACCGAACCGTACAGTTCACCCGGAGAGAAAGCAGGTATCACCGCGCCGGTGCGGTAGTCCAGCCGGCTGGCTATGGTCCCTCCGGTGCCGAAAAGTTTGACGCGGGGTTTCCCGGGGTCGTGGGGGAATTCCTTCTCTGGAATCTTGTACTTGGCTTCCTTACGGCCGTGCACGGTGATCCGCGTGACTGTGTCGTGGCGGATTCCGATGTTGTAACCGGTGTCGAGCTTCAGCACGATGTGCTCGGCATCGGCGGTCTCGCTGCGAGGCAGTATCAGGCCTGCGAAGTTCCCCCGACTGGTATGCACGGTGACCAGGCTCCAGACCTTGGCGTCCTGGCCCTTCAACAAGGTCAAGGTGGGATCGCGGTAACCTTTCCAGTCCTCGTTCACACCAAAGCCTCCTTCACCCAACTGCGGACAGTACGGCCGGGGACCTTACCACGTAATTCGCGCATGACGTGCGCCATGAGATAGTCTTCGCGTTGGCGCCCGGAGGAGGGACCTCCGTCTGGAACGTCGGACAGGAGGGTGGCAAATATTTTCCGCCCCGCCTCCTCGCCGCAGGCGAGCAGTGGTTCGCCGTCGCTGCTCCAGACACCTTCGAGCAGGATCTCTCCCCTGAGCAGCCGGTCCACCGTCTCCTCCCACCACAAGCCGGCGACGGGAAGGCTCGTGGGCCGGGGACAGGTACGATCCAGGAGCAGCGAGGCCAGGCTGTGGGGATGGAGCCGGGGGTCACCGTCGATACGATCCGCCAGGTGCATGAACAGCTCGTAAGCCTGGTGCCGGCTCAGCCGCTCGGCCAGGTCGGCTCCGACCCCCATCTCCCGTAACCGCTCCACGCGTCGCCACACTGTCTCCGGCAGGTCGTGCTCGATCCGCCTCAGCCGCGCGTCCTCCAGTTTGATGTGTGGCAGGTCGGTGTCGGGATACATGCGATCCGCTCCCGGCAGGATGCGCTCGAAGCTGTTGGTGCCGTCGGCCAGCGCCTGGCGAGTCTCCGCGGGTATGCCTGCGCAGGCGTCACGGGCGCGGAGGGTGATTTCCTTGCAGGCCGTCTGGACGTCGCTCTCATCTCCCCAGACCACCAGGAGTGGGGTGCCGTTGGCCACACCGCACGCCCTGGCGATCTTGTCCCACTCGCTGCTGGAAAAGGTCGGCGCCTCGTCGGTGGAGCAGGCGAGGTTGGGCAGCTCGTCGAGGCAGGCGATCACCCGAACCCGGTCGGAAAACTCCCTCAGAAACGTAGTGTGCGGCTGCGTGGCCAGGCCCAGCAACCCCTCGAAGCCCGGCAACAGCACGGCCGCCACGTGAGCTCCTTGGCCGACGCTTTTCTGGACGAACTGGCAGTCGGTCCCCTTCACTGTGGCCGTTACATCCACGCAGCGGTCCGCGATGGTTGCGGGGGTGACGCCGCGCTTTTTGAGCTCGCTCGCAATTCCCACCAGGCTGCGCTGGCGCAGCGCCTCGTTATGGACGAGGCGTGGGATGGCCTTGAGGGAGTGGACGCCCTTGATCTCGATCCTCGTGCCGCCGTGTACGCTGACATTCACGTCCTGGCGGGCGGCGCCGGCGCCGGTGCGTACCAGCCCCGTGATCCGGACCAGGCGGCGCAGGATCTCACCCACGGCGGCGGCCTCTTCCGGTGTCCGCATGTCGGGGTCGGTCACAGTCTCGATGAGCGGCATGCCGAGGCGGTCGGTGCGGAAGGTGCGATAGTGTCCTCGGTCGCTCACCTCGCGGCAGGAGTCCTCTTCCAGGCCGAGCTGGCGGATGCGGATCTTGCGGCCGAGAAACGGCACCGCTCCGTCCACGCCCACGATGGTCGTGCGCTGGAATCCCGTGGGAATGCTGCCGTCGAGGTATTGCTTGCGGATGATGTGTATCTCGCCGACGATCTTGCAGCCCAGCAGCATGGCAATGGCCGTGGCCCGGTCCAGGGCATCCTCGTTCAGCTCGAACGGCGGTGCGTCGTCCATCTCGTAGGTGCAGACCGAGCTGTCGTTCAGCAGGTAGACGATCTCCTTCCTGGTCTTGAACTCCATCAGGGCCGTGCCGTCGTACTCGCCCATTTCCGACAGGGTGGGCCGCATGTGGCGCAGGATCTCGGCGTTGTGTTCGCTGGAGTAGCGCCCGGCTGGGCAGCGGCAGAACAGCTTGCGCTCGGTCAGCAGCTGCTGGTGAACCTCCAGGCCCACTTTCAACCCCAGGGCAGCGTAGTCGGAGGCAGTCAGGGAGCCGTACGTCGGCAACGTCTGCCGCAACCAGGGATCGTGAAGGTCTTGTCGGTTGTCCATGGATCGCCGCGGGATGGTCAGGGGTGCTGGTTGCTGTTCCGTCACGGCAGTGCCGCGACTGCTCATTCAGGCACCACAATATAAAGGGAATAAGGCGATATTCCAGGAAAAGCGCGGGTTAAACCCGCGCCAGTTTTCGAAGACGGCCCTGGTGAAGTAGGCACTCGGATTCACCAGCATGATACATCAGAATTCCTTGTATTCCAGTGGTTTAAGTTTGCCTTGACGGGGTATAGGACCACGCTTACATTGTGGTTGTCAATTGTCTAACAACTCTGCGCTTTTTTTTCTCGATATTGTTAATCAAGGAACAACCAGTCTCCGGGAGGCGATCGGCTTGAAGAGAGATATCAGGGGCTGCAATGTGCCGGACGCCACCGTCCTGCGTTTGCCCCTTTACCTGGAAAAGCTGAAGCTCCTGCAGCAGATAGGCGTCGAGGAGGTCTCCTCGCGGCAGCTGGCCGAGTCACTGGACATCAAGGCCAGCCAGCTACGCCACGATTTCCACTACTTCGGTGGCTTCAGTCGGCCGGGGCGG
>CBDURX010000308.1:0-4101 GCA_965369485.1 uncultured bacterium
GTTCCCGCTGCAGAGCCTCCTCGATGCGGCTGAGAGTGCGGTGGATGGTTTCGGTCTCCCGCTCGAGGGATTCGAAGTTCTGAGGTGGCGCCGGCGCGCTGCGCTGCGTCAGCGTGCTGCGACAGAACCTGCGCTTGAACTCGCGGTTGGACAACGGAATCAGACCGACCTGATCGGCCTGCCGGTCCAGGAAATCTGCCAGGGGGAACCCTGCCGGATAAACCAGGTACTCCGCCTCACGCAGAGCAGGATCACCGAGATCGGCGAAGATGGGCACCCCCATGATCTCGGCAATGGCGGTACCGAGAGAATCGCCCGCGGGATCGATGACGGCCACCAGCCGGGCATCGACCCGTGAGGACAGCTCGGCCAGCAGGGAGACCTCGTCTTCACCTGGGGCCACGAGGACCACATTCCATTTTACAGGATATTCCATACCGCTTCGCCCTTACGTCGCAAGGGATTACGACTCTTTATCCATCGGCCACCAGTGGCCGGACTTGAACCCTGGAAGTGGCCGGAACCGCTCGCCGGGTGACAGTATACCACTAAACGCAATTACAGCGCGGTGTGGCGACATGGCAAACGCGGTAGACCATAGCACATCCAAGTCATCATAGATTCGGAAAATAGATATTATATGTTATTTATTTTCATCTAGTTGATTCCGTATCTTGACAAGCCACATGAAGGCGTCAACTGGGCTGATACGGTCCAGGTCCAGCTGACGCAGTGCTTTCAGGGTGTCCCGTTCCAAGTCGCTGAAGAGGCTCAACTGTGCCGAGGGTGACACTGGTCGGGACTGGCCTTCCGGTTCCGCGGTCAAGGAAGCTCCGCCGGGACTGTTCCGGAAGTGTCCTGCGGACAGGGCCCGCCCATCCTCGAGGGCGAGACTTTCCAGGATCAGTTCGGCGCGGCGCAGGACTGGCTCGGGAATCCCTGCCAGCCTGGCCACGTGTATACCGTAGCTCTTGTCGCTACGACCCGGGCTGACGGAGTGCAGGAAGATTATTTTTCCCTCCCACTCCTTGACGTCCATGCGCAGATTGACCAGGCCCGTGAGTTCGGTTTCCAGATCTGTCAGCTCATGGTAGTGGGTGGCGAAGACTGTGCGCGGGCGGGGTCCATCAGCAGCATGTAAAAACTCAGTGATGGCCCAGGCCAGAGATAAACCGTCGTAGGTCGATGTTCCACGTCCGATTTCGTCCAGGATCACGAGGCTGCGCCGAGTCATTTGGTGCAGGATGTGTGCTGCCTCACTCATTTCACTGTAGAAGGTCGACTGACCGCGGGCCAGGTTGTCGCTGGCGCCGACGCGCGTGAAGATGCGGTCTGTCACGCCGATGCGAGCAGAGGCTGCCGGTACGAAACAGCCTGCCTGGGCCAGAAGTGTGATAAGCGCCACCTGGCGCAGGTAGGTGGACTTGCCTCCCATGTTGGGACCAGTGAGCAGGAGGATCTGGTTATCCTCCCCATCGAGCCACGAATCGTTGGGAATGAAGTCGTGATCGAGCAGTTGCTCGACCACGGGATGCCGGCCCGCCTCGATGTCCAACCGCAAGGAATCGTCGCAGACGGGGCGACAGAAATTCAATTCCGCTGCGACCTCGGCGAAGGCCAGTATCAGGTCGCTGGCGGCTACCTTGGCCGCGGCGAGGTGAATGTCCCCCAGTCGGTCGCATACATTCCGCAGGAGGTGTTGGTAGATCTTCTGCTCCAGCTCCTGGGCGCTCTCCTCGGCGGCGAGGATCTTGTTCTCGGCCTCTTTGAGGTCCGTAGTGTGGAAACGGCTCGCGTTGACGAGTGTCTGCTTTTGCACGTAGTCAGGCGGCACCTTGTCCAACTGCTTGTTGGTCACCTCGAAGTAGTAGCCGAACACCTTGTTGAAGCCGACCTTGAGCGTGGCGATACCAGTACGCTGTCTCTCGGCGGCCTGGAGGTTGGCCAGGAACCCCTTGGTATCAGAGGCAATGTTGCGATGCTCGTCTAGCTCGGCATGGACACCATTGCGCACGTATCCGCCCGTCCGGGTTTGAGCTGGCGGTTTGTCCACTAGGGTGGTCAGGATGGCATTGGCGAGATCGGCCAGGTCCGGCATCTCCCCGGTCCAAGTCACAATAGGGTGCTCCCGGCATTCCTCGCGGCAAGCGGCGGCACGGCACTCCTGCAGCGCGGCGAGGGAGAGGCCCAGCTGGCGAAGCTGGGCGGGGCCGATGCGTCCGCTGGCAGCTCTGGCAGCCCAGCGCTCGAGGTCACCGATGCGGCGCAGGATCCCGCGAAGCTCCTGTCGCCACTGCTGGTTTTGCCGGGCCGCGTCCACGCCGGCATGCCAGCGGGCTAGGCGAGCCAGGTCGGTCAGCGGCTCGGCCAACCGTCGCTCTAAAAGGCGGCGACCCATGGGGGTAACGGTGGCATCCACATGGTGGATGAGGCTCCCCGGCCCCCTCTCGCCGTGGAAGGTCCGGAATACTTCCAGGTTTCGTAGGGTTTCCTCGTCCAGGAGCAGTCGATCAGCGCGGGGGCAGAAACGCAATGACGTCACCTGGTCTGGCCTTCTCAGGTGCAACGCGCTCAAGTAACGCAGCAACGCGCCGGCAGCACCGGTGGCCACTTCCCGTGTCTTGCTGGTAAGCCCGAAGGCGGATAGGTCCTTTACCTGGAAGTGATCCTGAAGAGTCTGTCGGGCAAAAGAAGGATGAAACCAGGCACTGCTGACATGGTTGATCACTACCTCCGGCAGGGCGGCTCGCCACTCCGTCACTTGCTCCG
The DNA here is from genome assembly GCA_965369485.1 of uncultured bacterium. GTDB lineage: Bacteria > Krumholzibacteriota > Krumholzibacteriia > LZORAL124-64-63 > LZORAL124-64-63 > CBDURX01. Next base: position 2,770 of record CBDURX010000308.1, read on the forward strand.
GATCCAGATCCTCTTTGAGGATGATCTCCCGGACAGTGTAGCGTTCGCAGAGAGCAGCCAGGGAGACATCCTCCTGGCCACAACGGAATGCTCCAGTGGAAGCGTCAAGCAGGGCCCAACCGGCCTGCCCACCGCCCAGGGGCAGGAATGCCAGGCAATAAACGCCACCGGCGCCCTCGAGCAGCTCTGGCGCAGTGGCCGTGCCGGGGCTGACGATTTCCACTACCTCGCGCTTGACCAAACCCTTGGCCAGGGCAGGATCCTCCACCTGCTCGCAGATGGCCACGGTCAACCCAGCGGCCAGGAGCTTAGTCAGATATGAGTCGATGGCATGGTACGGGACGCCTGCCAGAGGAACCGGGTGGTCACTGTTACGGTCCCGAGAGGTCAGGGTCACGCCTGTGATCCTGGCCAACGCAGCGGCGTCTTCGAAGAAGGTTTCGTAGAAATCGCCCATGCGGAACAAGAGCAGGGCGTCGGGATGGCGCCCTTTCAGCTCCAGGTACTGGGCGAGCATGGGAGTGATCTTGCTGGCCATGGTTACTGGCCGCTCTCCACGATGATCGTTTCGAGGCCGTGTTTTCTAGCGAGCCGTTGGGCTTCGGTGTGGGCCTGGGCACGGCTGACGAACCGGCCAAACCGCACCTTGTAGAGGATCTGATTGCTGGAGCCCATCTCCTCGTCGATGCGTAGATCAGGCAGGGCTTTCTGCCAAACGGCCGCGTAGGCCAAGGCGCGACCGCGGTCGGAGAAAGCCGCCAGCTGCAGGCACACTCGTCCAGAGAGTGGTACGGCAGGTACCATAGCAGGCAACATCGTTTCAGCCAAAGCCGGGGCCGGCGCCACCAGGACCGCTTCCTGCTTCAGTACGTCATGGATGTGCATGACCGCCAGTGATTGGGGAAAACGGGCAAGGATGTGCTCACGTAGCTCCGCCGCCTCCTGTTGCCGGCCGGACATCCGCAGACCTTCCCACGTCCCCGCCAGCAGTGAAGGCCAGCGGTCGGTCGACACACTGCGTTGGGCTGACTCGAAATACCGCAGCGCAAGAGCCACGTCACCGGTTTCCAGGCTGATGCAACCGAGGTAATACCGGGCCCACCCGAAGGCCGGATCCGACTGTTGAATGGTGGCGAAAGCCTCACGGCTCTTTTGGTTTTTCTGCAGAGCCCAATAAGACAGCCCCGCCAAGAGGTGTAAATCTCCGGGCAAGGAATGATGGGCGTTGGCGAAGAGGTCTTCCAGCGGAGCCAGAGTAGCCTGGTGACGACCACGGGCGAACTGGAGTGTAGCTTCATGGTACGCCACCTGAATGCGCATCTCCTCCGATAA
>CBDURX010000309.1:0-4094 GCA_965369485.1 uncultured bacterium
CTTCAGGGGGCGCTGGGAACTGGGATTCAACACTCCGTACCTTGCGGAGCCGAACGCGGACGGGGTATACACCTCGCTGCGGGTCGTCACTAACCGGCGGCGCTTCGGGCGGGATGGCACCGAGTTCCTGGCGGTCGGCTACGACCGGGGCCTTCTGCGCGAAGGACCCCCACCGGACGGCTGCTGGGAGCGCCTCGCGGACGAGGGCATTCTGGAGGTACGCATTCCCTGGCTGTTGCTGAATATCACCGACCCCAGCAGCCGCCGTGTTCTGCAAGGGGACTTCCAGACCAGCACAGTTCCTGACATCGGTATCGTCATGGCCCTGCAAACGCCTGCAGACGAGTGGGTTAGCTGGCCCCCCACGGAACAAGGGGAACCGGTGACCCGGTTCTCGTGGCCCACCTGGCAACAGCCGGACTGGTCGGCACGGCGGCGTCCGGTTTACAACGCTATGCACCAGATCTTCAGTGGGCTCGACCGTCACGGACGCCGCACATCTGCTGCCGAGCTGGAAGCACAACCGGATACCTTGTCTCGACCTACAGCTCCTCCGCACCAGCCAGTCGACCCAGCAGACGCGGACATGGCTTGGCAGCAAGGGGACCTTAACGAGGCGATCCGACTCTACTATGCCCTGCTCACCGCCAACCCGGAGGACAGCCGCGCCTTGCACCGGCTTGCGCTGATGAGGGCCTGGAACGATCGACATGACGAAGCCCTGGAGCTGCTCGACCGCCTCCTTGTCCTGCAACCCGAAAACTGTGAGGCGCGGCTGGATCGGGCGCGGATTCTCGCCTGGAGTGGGGACCTAGAGGGTGCCATCACCGAAGTCGACGGCATTCTCGATCAGCATCCCACTCAGGTTCCAGCCCTACACGCCCGGGGGAAATTCCAGGCCTGGGCCGGCCTATACGACGCCTCCCTCTCGACCTACGATCAGCTACTAGCCATCGACCCGGATGTGGAACGGATCAGAATCTCCCAGGCCCAGGTTCTGGCCTGGGCCGCGCGTTTCGAGGCCGCCGCCGCAGTCTACGACACTATCCTGATCGCCAATCCGGACCACTCCGAGGCTCGGCTAGGCCGCGCAAGGATCTGCGCATACACAGGCCGTTTGAATTCATCCGTGGCGGCTTATCGACTTATCCTCACAGACAATCCACACAATACCGAGGCTCTGGCTGGTCTGGCCCGGACCTTGAGCTGGAAAGGCCATCTCGTGGAATCGGAAGCGTCCTGGCGCAGGGCACTCGCCATCGAAGCGGGGAACCCGACGTTCGTGGCGGGGCTCTCGCAAAACCTGCGGTGGCAGGGCAGGCCCGCAGCCGCTCACGAAGTGCTGCAGCAGATCAATCATGACTCTCCCCCGACTGATGTGGTGAGCGCTGAACAGCTCTGGATCAGAGCCTCCTTGGGGCCGCGGGCCACACCTTCGGTGGCTCTGGAACGAGATTCGGACGGGAATAGGATGCGCACCATTTCCCTGTCATCATTTTGGCACCCCTTACCCCGGCTCGGCCTGCGAGTGAATATCTACCGGCGCAACCTGGAACAGAATGTACTATTCCACACGGTGTGGGGAGGCTTGTTATCGGCATCCCGCCAGTTCGTGCCAGGATGGACTCTGTCCGGAGGCCTCGGCGCCAGCAAGTCCGATGGGCAGAGGAAAGACATCTTCCCCGCCGTACGATTATCCCTGACTAGCCCGGACCGTAACTCCCTGAGCGGCACTCTTGCATACGCCGCAAACGCGCTGGACGCTACCGCGCTCCTGGTGGAGAACGGGGTTGAGATAGACGAATGGACCGCGACCCTCAGGGGAACTCCAGCCGCGTCCTGGCACCTGCGCGGCGGCCTCTCTCTGGCCATGTTCGCGGGTGAAAACCGGAACCGCCGGTTGGCGTTGAATGGCCAGCTCAAGCGGCGGTTCTCACGCACCTGGACCATGGGGTTTGGCCTGCGGACCTTCACCTTCGAGAAAGACCTCGACGAGGGATACTTCGATCCCGACTTCTACGGCATTAGTGAGTTCTCCCTCGGATGGCTACAGGAAACCGGGTCGTGGAGCTTGCAATGGGAAGCGTTGCCGGGCATGCAAAAAGTCACCAGGGCAGGCAACTTGGCCGGTACGTTCCGTGCCTCGGCCCGCCTGGGATATCGCTTGGCCCCCGGCCGGGAAATATCGCTGTCGGGCGCCTTCTCTACGACAGGCCTGCACAGCTTTTCCACCGCCGATCCGGACTACAGCTACTCTGCAATCACCGCCGGCCTGAGCTGGGTCTACTAGACACGATAATTCAGCACTAGGTCAGGATAGCCGTTCTTGTGTGCAGCAGCTTCTCGTACGCCGACCGCATCTCATCACTCAGATACGAGTTGGCCACAAGCTCCGTGGCCTCCGGCAACAGAGCCGCCATGGCGTCCATCTCACGCAAGATCAACCGCGGCGGCAGATCGCAGTACTCTCCAAAGTTCATCCAGTCTTGGCGCGTCAAGCCTTCCTTCTTGCCGTTGACGGACAAGGCTAGTGGATCACCCGGAATAACCAGGTCCGTGTTGACGAGGTCGTAAGCGGGCGAGAGGCGGGGCGGGCTGTCTTCCACCGTGAGGATGGATAGATTCTTCAGATGCAGGTCGCCATTACCAACCCACCAGGACAACATCACCTGGCGAAACAGGCGCAGCATGTCCACCAACAGCTCGCCAGCGAACTGCCGCACGGTGTGCACGCACATCTCCGCCGACCCGTCGTACTTCTCCGCGGCGTACATCCCGTTCAGCTGGCAGAAATCTTCCAGGAGATAGCGTTGCCCCTCCGGCCCGCGGTCGAAGCGCTTGATCAGCAAGGCCAGTCGGTCTCCCGCCAGGCGCACCAGGCCGTTGGGTGGCGTATCCAGTCCGCCCAGCGATGCCAGCCTCATCGTCAGGTGTTCGTTGGCGGGTAGCTCCGGCAAGCTGGCATCCGGCTTGAGGATGTAGGCCGATCCTTCGGCGCTGACCCGCAAGGTTCTCTTCACCCAGCCGAGGGAAACTTTTCTCTGCAAACCCGAGATGCTGACCTTGCCTGCCATCTGCCGCCCGAACATGTGCAGGCTCTCCGGATCGACCTCGATGTCGGGTACCTTGGCGGTGCCGAACAGAGCCCGGACGCACCCGCGGTGCAGGCCCAGCTTGGCTACGGGATCGACCTCGCCCAGGCAACAGAGGCAGTAATCAGGCATCGCCGTGCTCCTTGGCCCGGGAGCTGTCCTCGGGAACGATCCACACGGCGCCGATGCAGTCACGGCACAGATGCAGGAGCATGCCGAGGGCGTCACCGCGAGCCAGCTTCAGCTCGGCCAGGGCGATGTCCAGCAGCCACCCTTCCGGTAGCAGGTTCTCGAAGTAGGGGTGCAAGCCCCGGCTGACGAACGACTCCTCTTGCAACGGCAAGGTCTGGCTCACGGGACGGGCGCTGTCGCTCACCAACCATGCGTGGTCGTAGCGAAACTCCATACCAGATTCCGTCTCATCGATCCAGCCCACCGGCTCATCATCCAGAAACACACGGCCTCTACGGTTCATGATTCACGACTCGTTCTGATAATGGACTTGTCGTCCGGTCCATTGCTCGGCCGCCGCCGTGGTACCACACCCAGCCGCATCCCGAAAACGCGCAGGATGGCGTCGACCTTGTCCACCTGCAAGGATGGCTTACCATTCTCAAGCTCCGAGATGAAGCGCCGTCCGACTCCCGCCAGGAGAGCGAGTTCGGACTGGGTTAGACCGTTGGCCTTCCGTCTCTCGCGGACGAACCGGCCCAGGTCCACCAATGCTTCGTTCATGGCCTTGCTTCATTCATGCCATATCACTCATGTCAGATCACTCCATGGTGTTACCGCTCGGGATCATATCACTCATTATCGCTCAGATACGGTCTGGGTAAAGGGGAAAAACCAGGAAATGATCCCGATCAGGATCATTTATGGTGTTTTTCCCGTCTCAACCTGAGATTCCTTGTATTTCCAAGGAAAGCCGCCATGAATGTTCCCGTTCGGGAGCAGAAATCACGACTCCTGGAGTGATCGCTCCCGTGGAGAACGGATCTGATG
>CBDURX010000310.1:0-4092 GCA_965369485.1 uncultured bacterium
AGAAGTAAAGGCCGCAGGTCGGTACCAAGCCGAAAGGCTGCCTTTGAGATTTGGCACACCGGAGATGTCCTCTTCCCACCCCAGGGAGACATAGCAATCCACCTCCGTCCCACCTGCGGGACGCTGGTCCCAGGCCAGGGGCGCTAACAGTCGATCCCAACGGACATGTAGATTGCCCGCCGGTGTCGTGACACGCACCCGGAACCCCGGTAGATCCACGACCTGAACAATGCCAGCGGCGTGAAGCTGTGGAGTGGCCATGGTCCAATACACCTCGTCACCGAAGGAACCGTGGGCGACTATCCCGCTGCTGACGATGCGCAGATTACCGGCGGTGTGACTACCGGCTACGGCGGGATCGGACAGCTCGATCCACCGTCCACCATCCGGCGCCTGGGCTACCGCACCGTCCTGGGCAGCCACGCTTCCGTCACCTCGGAACACCCGGTAAACCACCATGCCACTGCTCTCGTCGTGCAGTGGCACCACGATGACATGCAAACCGTCTCCATCGAAGTCGACCAGAACCGGAGCCAGCGGCATACCCGGGCCGAACTCCTGGGGCCAACCGGGCAGGACTACGCCGGCAGCGTCCAAGCCGTAAAGGTTGCCGTCGGTGAAGACGACAGCCATCTCCTCCCCCGCGGCGGGCAACAGCTGACCCACGGCCGGTGGCAGCGGCACGGCCGTCCCCACGGGTCGCTCGTCCACCACACTCCCGTCGGACGCCAACCGGTAGAGGTTTCCATTCACGTCGAACACGACCACGTGGCGCTGTCCCGCGGCGTTCTCCACACCCACCGGCGCAGTCAACGCCACATTGGGCGGTGCGACGTCCCGCGTTACAGCAGTACCCTCGGGCGAAACGAAGAACATCTTGCCGAAGTCCGAGGCGATGACGATTTCGTCTCCTGAGACGCCATCCAGATCCCAAACCAGCGGCGCCGAAAGGGGACCGCTCAGACTACTGGACAGGAACAGGAAAAGCGGCCACCCTGGCCGCTCCTGCCCCTCCGCGTCCAGGGCGTGCACCAGGCGGGTGAAGGGATCCAGATCCGTGAACGAGGTGAGGATGAGGGAAAAACCGCTGGTACCCGCCAGTTGACCGTGGTTGGGCCAGCCGGATATGATCCCGCCCAGGTTCCGGGTGAACGAACCATCGCCCAGACCGGCCGCATCGGCCACTGTCAACATCACCACCCCTGCGCCGGACAACCGCTTGACCACCACCCAGGCCAAACCGGCGGGTCTAGCCTCGTATAAGACGCTCTCGCTGGCGCCGGGTCCACCATGGTCGACGCGCAGAGGCGCCAGCCCCCACTCCGGCTCGAGCAGCCAGCGCGCGTTGTGGACCTCGAGCACCACATCCAGGTTACCCGTGGGTGAGGCCGTTATCTGGCTGTGAGTGTTGGTGAAAACCACGAGACGGCGAGCCAGAACGCTGCGGCCACTCTCGCCTCCGAGACTGTCACTGACGGTGGCGCCGGCTGGTAAGGCGTAGAGGGCCGCATCGATTGCAGCCTGGATTTGCAGCAGGCCCCAACCCCGTACGCGATCTGGTGAACTGGTCGAGGGCAATGGATAAGTGCCCTGCCCCGAGGCGTCCTCTGCGGCCAGCACCGGAGCGGCAGTGGATTTCAACAGTGCACTCAGGAGCCGGGCCTCTGCGTCCGAGTTGGGCGGCGGCACGCCTTCCGAACGCATCGCTTCCAGCAGCAGGAACGCTGCGCCGGCCACGTGAGCAGCGGCCAGGGACGTGCCCCAGCGACCGGAATAGGTGTCGTTGGGTTCATTGTCAGTGGTGGTGATGCGCCCTGCCGCGGCCAGCAAGCCTCCGCTGGGAGCTACCAGGTCCGGCTTGTCGGAAAAGATCAGACCGCGGCTGCTGAAAGCGGCCACCGCCGCCGCGTCGTTCACCCCGCCCACCGTCAGGACATTGGCGAGACGGGCAGGAAAACCCGGTGCTTCCGCCGCAACGCCGCCGTTGCCCACCGCGACCACCGGCAGGATCCCGGCGGCCAGCAAATCGGTCATGGCCGTGCTGATGCCGGCATCCACGTCCCAGTTCACGGCCGTCAATACGAGCCGAATCCGGTAGTCATCCTTGTTGTTCAACACCCAGTCACACGCAGCTAGGAAGTCGCCCGCCCACTGGTGCCAGACGACATCGAAGTCGTAGAATTTCACGATGGTCAAGCGGCCAGCGCTGGCCAGGCCATGCAGGGTGGGATCCATGATGCCAGCACCTGCCACCACACCGGCCAGGGCGGTGCCGTGGTGGTGGTAATCCCACGGCCCGACGGCTTGCGGGAAATCGTCGGTGACGTCCTGCCAACCGACGACCTTGTAACCGGAGAATACGGGCCAACCGGATTCGGCCGAGAACCAGTCCAGGGCGTGACCTACTGCAGGAGGCGGCCCGTCGATGTTGTCACCGGAGAAATCACCGAGGTCGTCGTGAGCTGTGTCACAGCCCGAATCCAGGATAGCCACTGACGCGGTCCAGTCTCCCTGGACGTGCCAGGGACCGGCAAGCGCCAGGTCAGTTCCCACCAGGGTGCGGCTGCTGTCCAGTGCCGGCCGACCCTCCCGGTCCAGCATCACCCGGCCCCGGAACGGCGCGGCCAGGACTTCCCCCAACCCCACCGGATCCACTTCCAGGACGGTAACACCCCCGCAAATGTGGAGGGTGTGGATGACGCGGCACACACCGCCGGCCTGCTCGCTACGGGCGGTCGCGTCGGTCAACTCCGAGATACTACCGCTCAGGCAGAGCAACCGGAGGTGGCCGCGGCTCCAGGCTCCCTCACGTGGGGCTGCCACCTTTGCTGGCCAACCGACGGACGGATCGGAGGGAAGCGCAAAAGCCCGCGCGGCCGCACGCAATTCCACCCAGTCCACTCGGCCGGCGCGCCAGTGATCCAGCAGGTCCTCGACACCGTTACCGTCCTGATCGGCAGCTACCACCTCGACCGCGCCTCCCTGCGTCGGAGCCGCGTTTGCCGACGCTGCCGGTAGGAGTCTCAGCATCACCAGACAGAGAGGCAACAGAAAGGCTGTCGCAGCAAGGGAAAGCCATTTGCGAAGCGTTTGTGGCGTTCGTACCGGAATATCAGGTGTCATGTTCGTCACTCTCGCAGCCGAGGCGAGGAAGCCGTCGTGGGGTGGGCGGTAGGTCCGCCAGGTGGGGTCACGTTCCGATCCGAGAGGCAACACACGGTTAACTTCTCATGTCAATTCATACGCGACAGTCGCAGCTAGGTTACGTGTCAGCCTTCTACTGAAGCTAGGATTATAATGCCCGCCGGGCAACGGGAATCTGTACCCTCTCGCTCCTCTCTTTAACCCGGATTATTCACGAATGGCTGTCGCGAGGTTGCTGAGGCCGTTCCTGAATAATCCGGGTTAAGCGACACTCGTGTAGTGACATAGCTGGCAACCGTGTCCTTCACCGGCGAAGGTGACGGCCACCACATCGAAGCGGAACACGGTCGCACCTGAGACGGGGTGCTCGTGCAGATAGAGACGTGCCAGACGGCGCAGTCGCACCAGTTGTGCACGGTGGACGGCCTCCTCTGGAGTGCCACAGCCGGATGGGCTACGACTCTTCACTTCCACGAACACCACCACCGACCCCCGACGCATGACCAGATCGATCTCGCCACCGGGCTTACGGTAGCGTGTGGCCAGGCAGTGGTATCCGCAGGCACGCAGGAATATACAGGCGAGTTCCTCGCCAAGGCGACCCAAGCTGTGTCCGCTTCCGGTAACCATAATTTTTTCAAGCAGGAGGAAGACGAAAGCGCGAGATCACGCTCACGCGAGGATCTGGATCTTCAGACTAGCGGGATTCGTGCCAAAGTCTCCCCTGCCGCAAAGCAGCCACGGGACGGTAGCTACAACGGTGCAGGGGGCATGGACCCAGCTTGACCAGCGCTTCTCGGTGCCGAGTCGATCCGTAACCCTTGTGCTCGGCAAATCCGTAACCAGGATGGATACGGTCCCAGGCTCGCATGATCCTGTCCCGTAATACCTTGGCGACCACGGAGGCGGCCGCCACGGCTGCGCTCTTGGCATCCCCGCCCACAATGG
>CBDURX010000311.1:0-4091 GCA_965369485.1 uncultured bacterium
AGTAATAGCCCGGCGAGATCTCGAAAGTCTTCTTGATATTGTTGTTGGCCGAGCGGCTCTGACGGATGGATAGATCCTGGGCCTCCCGGTAGGACAGCAAGAAGTTCGCCCGGAACCGGCCGTCCCAGTCGCTCACGAAACGTAGCGAGGTGAGGGTTTCCAGGCGGTCGCGGTCGTTTTCGTTGAACTGCTTCTCGGCGATGTCCTGGCTGAGTCCCTGGCTGAACTTGAACTCCAGATCACTGCGCTTGAAGAGGTGCTGCTTCACGTTCAGCCCGAAATCGCGCTTCTGGTTGATCTGCTTGCCGCGTGGCGCCGTGGCATCCTTGATCGTCTGGTCGTCCCACTTCCAGAGGTAGCCGAATCTGATGGTGATGGAGTCCTGCGCCGTGTAGCGGAAGGAAAAGTCCGTGGTCAGCTGGTCCTGGAGCCGATCCTTCGACCCGACGCCGCTGTTCTGGAAACTGTGAATGCCCGTGTCGCGCGCCAGGTAGATGTTGCCACCGAGACGGCCCAGCCGGAACTGGTTACCCCACTCGTAGCTGATGGCGTCCTTCTGTTCCATCTCCTGGACGATCTTCTGGACCCCGGGGGTGGTCGTGTCCACCAGGCCGCTGGTGTTGCGGTTGTAGTCCAGGTAACGCCGGATGAAGTTGGAGCGCTTGACGTTGACATATCCATGCCAGAGGCCGCGCTTGTAGAAGACGCCGAAGCGCAAGCTGTCCTCGTCGGCCGAGATGGGGCTCGTTTCCGTGCCCAGCACCCCTTCACCCTGGCTCTTCTGCCCCCAGACGCCGGTGGCGATGGCGAGGCCGTCGGTGACCGGCGTCTTGGTGCGCCACCCGCCGGACACGATGCCCTCGTCGTTGTCGATGGCCTTGCCCTGGCTCTCACCCTGCTGTTTCCGCAACGAACCGTTCACGCTCCAGGCATGCCGGATGGCGCCGGTGTAGACGCCGACCTTGCTCAGCGCCACCGTGCCCAGCTTGGTGTCGTTCTTGTTCAGGTTCGCCACACCTGCCGAGTTCACCGTATTGTCCTCCGTCCAGTTCCATCTCAGGCTGAGGTTGGTATTGACGGGCAACGCATTCCCCGCGTTGTGGGTCAGGTTGCCGTCACGTTTCTCCACCGTCTTTTCTTGCTTGCGGTACTCGTCCCAGGAGTAGCCGCCACTGGCGTTCACGGTGGCGTTCCGATCCAGCTTCATGTTGGTGCGCAGCTCACCCCAGTACTGGACCTTGCGCACTTCAGCCTTGATGCCGGACTTCGGTTCCCAATCCCACGACAGCAGGAGGGGACCGGATGCACTGCTCTGGGCATCCTCCATGAAGTCGGGCTGAACCACATCGGCCGCGAGCCCAGTGGCCGCGATCGAGTCGGCCGCCGCCGCCGTCGAGTCGGCGGGAACGGTCACCATCCGGTCCTCGACGCCGATCGGCTGTTCCTCGTCATCACTCTGGTGCGAATCCGCTCCGGCGGATTCATCTGCCTGGACGCCATCGGCCCGTACCGGCGCCGTCGAGGCCAGCCACAGTCCCAGCGAGAGGATCAGCACCGCCGCGCCCCCGCCGCTGCGCCTCATGCCGATTTCCTCCTGACCAGGATCTGTGCCAGGACTCGCAGCCGCTCCGGAGACAGTTGCTCCGGACGCGCATCGGCATCGATACCGGCTGTACGGGCCAGGAGTGGCACGTCGGCCGCAGGAACCTCGAATTGCGATCGCAGGAGCGTGCTCACCTTCTTGCGCCTCTGTTCGAACAGTGCCTTGACCATGTCTTTGAAGGAGCGGTACTCCGCATCCGGCCAAGGCTGCGCTGGTACCAGCTTCACCACCGCCGACGCCACCGTCGGTCGCGGCCAGAACACGGTGGCCGGTACCTGCCGTATGATCTCGATAGCAAAGAGTGAGCCGAGGATGACCGAAAGGACGCCATATTCCCGGCGCCCCGGCACTGCTGTCAACCTCTCCGCGACCTCCTTCTGGACCATCAGGACCGCTCCGGCCAGCTGCTGCCGGCATTCGGCCAGGCCAAACAGGACACTGCTGGTCAAGGCGTAAGGCAGATTACCCGCCACCACGGGGTGCCGGCCGGCCTCCGCCAGGGTCAAGGCCCAGTCGAGACGCCCCAGATCCACCTCCAGGAGGCGGAACCGGTCTGTTTCACCCCACTCCTGGCGCAGGAGATGGCAGAGCCGACGGTCCATTTCCACCGCCGTCACCTTGCCGCCAGCGGCCAGCAGGTGGGTCGTCACCGCCCCCGCGCCGGCGCCCAGCTCCAGCACGTTCTGTCCCAGAGCGAGGGCGGCCTTGGCAATCCAGCGCGCCAGGTTACCGTCGATCAAGAAATTCTGGCCCCGCCGTTTGACGGGTCGGATACCGTACTGGCGCAGCAAGTCCATCTGGCTGCGGCTCAACCGGATCTCCTCCCGTCCCATCGCCGGAACGATCGACGGCCGACAGTTCCCGTCCCTGCGCATGCGCGTGTGCGGGACAGGGTCAAGCCAAACAAGTTGTTGGTACGACTCGAGAAGTAAGGCAGTAGCGAAGCGGCGCTGGCGGAGTCCTCCAGGTAGGATAATGCTCTTTCGATAGCCAATGTGATCATAGCATTCGGCTTGCCAACTGTCAAGCTTAGCCCTAATTTGCGGCCTTTCATGGGCAATCCGGACTAGCCCCCCTATCTGGCGCGGTGGAACAGGGCCGTGAAGCTCGCGTTGGTCCTCTGCGCCAGCTGTTCGAGTGTAATATCATATATTTCAGCCACTTTCATGGCCGTCAGCTTGACGTAAGCCGGCTCGTTGCGCCGCCCGCGGTGCGGCACCGGCGGCAACCAGGGTGCGTCACTCTCCAGCAGCAGGTCGTCCGGCGAGCAGTGGGCGAGCAACTGGGGCAAGTGGCTGTTCTTGTAGGTGACAGGACCACCGATTCCCAGGCGCAGGCCGTGCCCGAGAGCCCACGCCATACTCCGCTCGTCGCCCCCGAAGGCGTGCAACACACCCTTGGCGCTGGGAACACCCACCGCATCTACGCAGGCGATGGTCTCGGCGTAAGCGTCCCGGATGTGGAAGATGACGGGCAGTTCGAGACGGTCGGCGAGTTCCAGCTGCACGGCGAGGGCCGTGCGCTGGGCCGGCCGGGGTGACAGGTCGCGGTAGAAATCGAGGCCGATCTCGCCGATGGCCACCACCCGCGACTGGCCCGCCAGCTGCTCCAGCTTGGCAAGAATCTCCCGGCCAGCGGCCGTTATCCTCCCGGCGGCGTCGGCCAGGGTGGCGGCATCGTGGGGATGAACACCCACGGCGGCGAAGATCCGCACATCGGACTCGGCCAGCGCGACGGATCCCTCACTGCTCGGCAGATCGTAACCGACGTTCAACAGGCGGGTGACACCGGCCGCAGCGGCTCTCTTGAGCACATCTGACCGCTCCTCTCGGAACTCGATCCGGTTCAAGTGAACGTGGCTGTCCGTCAGCAAGTCGCTCCCTTTTAGCCCGGATTGTTCATGAAGGGCCTACTCTGAGTCAGTACCGGTGATGGCCACCGCGCCGTGCGGAACGTCCCCGCGGCTGGGGCAGATCCTCCTCTTTCTGCCACTGTAGCTGATCCGGCGGAAAGGTAACCTGGTCGCCCGACTCGTCCAGGCACACCTCGACCGTCTCCCGCACCAGGTCAAGCTTCTTCACAACGCCGCCGCCGCCATTGACCTGTACCCTGGTGCCCACCTTGGGCAGGCGCCTCAGCGCCGTCTTGTACCCCACGTGCTCGTAGGTCAGGCAACAGCGCAAGCGACCGCACAGGCCGGACAGCTTGTTGGGGTTCAACGGCAGTTGCTGGTCCTTGGCCATCTTCAAGGTCACCGGGACGAAATCTTGCAGGAATCGGCTGCAGCAGAATTCACGCCCGCAAATGCCCATGCCGCCCTTCAGGCGGGCCTCGTCCCGCACGCCGATCTGGCGCAACTCGATGCGCGTGCGAAAGATGGCGGCCAGGTCCCGTACCAGCTCCCGGAAATCCACCCGTTTCTCGGCCGTGAAGTAGAAGGTGATCTTGTTGTGGTCGAACTGGCGCTCCACGGTCACCAGGTTCATCT
>CBDURX010000312.1:0-4089 GCA_965369485.1 uncultured bacterium
GCAGCGAGCAGAGCAGCCAGGTCGCAACCAATCGAAAGAAAACCCTCATTCATCGCACTCACTAGACGAGGTCCGGAGGCCTGGCCGCTAGTTCCCATCAGGGCCCACCCCGGGCTCCGCACCAAGCCCCACGAAATGTGGATCCGTCACCGTTTACGACTCCTCGGAAAGGAGAAGAGATGAGTGCCAGAAGGATTAAACATGGCATCATCGCCGGCCTGGCCGGGGGCATGGTCTTTGGGATGATGATGTCTGTCATGGGTATGCTCCCCACGATAGGGAAGATGATCGGCTTATCAAATCCGGTTACGGGGTTCATGCTCCATCTGATCATCAGCACATTTCTGGGCGCAGTCTTCGCCTTCGGGTTGGGGTGGCTCGTCCAGGGCATCCGCAGCGGCATCGTGTTTGGCTTGCTCTACGGCATCTACTGGTGGGTCCTGGGGCCGTTGACTTTGATGCCGGTTCTCCTTGGTAGGGGGTTGGGAGTGAACTGGAATCTCGCGGCCGTCCTCGACATGTTGCCCAGCCTGTTGGGACATCTCGTGTACGGAGTGATTCTCGGCGCCGGCTACGGTTGGCTGCAGAATAGGGCGATAGCGAGTGCGACCCGGCAACGACCCGAGGTGATCGGGTTCGAGGAGGCATAGGTGTGAAAATCGCGCCGTCGGCCGCTTCGGCTCAGCCCAGAGGTGAGGAGGAGGAGGCTGTTGATACAATCAGCCTCAGCGTGGTCATACCCGTCTTCGCCCAGGACCGCGCACTCCTCGCCTCTCGCCAGGCCCTGGCAAAGCTCGACTGTGTACGGGAAATCATCTTCGTCCTGCCGAGGACCTCGAAACCCGCACCAATCGGAGCTCAACCTCATGGCAAGATTGTCGTACTCCGGGCGCCTTTGGGACGCGCCTCCCAGCTGAACGCCGGCGCGGCGGCTGCTCGTGGCAGCCACCTGCTCTTCATGCATCACGACACCGAGGTGGCGCCTGGTGCGGTGGCTGCGCTGGCCAAAGCCCTCACCCATGAGCCCCAGCGCGCGTTCGCCTTTTCTCTCCACTTCGACTCGCACCGGCGTGGCTACCGTTTGTTGTCCTGGCTAGCCGGCGTGCGGGATTGTTACCAGCCCTTCCCCCTGGGCGATCAGGGTTTGGCCGTGAGCCGGTATCAATTCTTCGATCTGGGCGGTTACCCGGACGAGCCGCTCTTCGAGGACAGCGTCATGACCTGGCGTCTGCGACGTCGGGTGGGTTTGCGGGTTCTGCGGCACCCGGCCAGGACCTCGGCAGCCCGTTTCGAGCAGCGCGGCATCGTGCGCACCTTGCTGGAAAACGCTTTATTACTGACGCTCTTCACTCTGGGGCTCTCACCCCGATTCTTGGTCCGCTTCTATTACGGCCGGGAGTACCTCGCTCACTGGCTCGACGCCGACCCAAGGCGGCGTCGGCCGGAACTGCACACCAGGGCTCCCGGCTCGCGCCTCGCCAGGTGGCTGGGCGGGTTCCTGGCCTTTGTTCTGTTGTTCTCACCGGCACACCCCGCGGTGGCGGTCGATCACACACACGCACAGCTGGATACCGTTCTGCAACGGTTCGTCCGTGAGGGACGGGTGGACTACCAGGGGTTGCAGGAGCAGGTCGCTGATCCGCACAGCGCATTCTCTCGCTACCTGTCCCAGCTCGCCGAAGGTTCCGCCGAGACCGAGGCAGCCTGGAGTCGCGAGCAACGGCTGGCCTACTGGATCAACGCTTACAATGCGTTCACGCTGAAGCTCATCGTGGATCACTATCCCATCTCGCCGCGGTGGTACATGCATGTGCTGCCCTTTCTGAGCTACTGGATGCCCCGCGACTCCATCCTGCAGATCGATGGCCGTTGGGACGGAATCACCTTCGCGTCCGTGCGGGGGGAGGTCACTCTCGGCGACATCGAACACGAGATCCTGCGGCCGGAATTCGGCGATCCCCGCATCCACTTCGCCATCGTCTGCGCCTCGGTGGGGTGCCCCCGACTACAGTCCCACGCCTATCACCCCGGGACCATCACTGCCGAGCTGGATGCTGCCGCCATCGAGTTCATGACCACGCCTGGCCAGGTCACATGGGATCGCGATACCGACTCACTGCGGATCTCCAGGATCTTTACCTGGTTCCGGGCGGACTTCGACGCGCCGCTTCCGCCTGGCCGAGAACAGCTACCGGCCGGGGTAGCCGCGCGTTACGGCAAGGAGGACGGGGTCGTACGCTGGCTGGCCGGTTATGGTGGGGCGGCGCTGGCGCGCAGGATCGCCGACGGACCGTATCGGATCCGGTACCTGCGTTACGACTGGCGATTGAACGAGCAGGTTGTGCCCCAAACGGCGGCGGTGGTTGCGGTGGTCGAACTGCCCGGCTACTGATAGGTCCTCATTCATTTCGAAAAGCCAACCTCCACGTGATATTCACTCGAGTCTGTGGTACAATGAGCTCCTCTGGGTGAGCTGAGTACTCTAACTCGGGTTTTTTTCCTACCGAATTTGCTAAAGCCAACTTGCTGAGGAAACATATCGTGCCGCCTGCGGACAGGTCGTCGGCGGCAGCCTCGGCGTGCTCTCATCCGGAGGTGTACCGTGGGGAATCTACGTACTTCAATCATCATGACACTGTGCATCTTGTTGGTTACCAGTCTTGCTTGGGCCGACAAGTCGGCGACGGTCAAGCGCATTGGCGGCTACAATGCCCAGACCATTAATCTGAAGACCACCCGCCAGGACTGTCAGGTGGGCAACCTCAACGCCCCAACACTCGCCATCTCCGACTGGTTCGTGGGCATCGACAGCTACAAGTTCCTCTTCGATCCCGCGGCGACGTGCGATTGCACCATCGGATTCGACTTGCAGAGTGTGCATGTGTTCATGCAGTTCGGCCCGGAAGACGTGCCCGCGGCCTTCGCAGCCAACGTGGATCTCGCAGAGGCTGTGTGGGACGACGCGTCTGGTTGCTGGGTGCCCGGTGCCGAGGTCTGCACTTCCCCTGTGTCATCCATCACCATCGACACCGAGGGTCTGTACGATATCGGCCTGCCCATCGCCGGCGATTGCGCTTGCGCCGAGATGGGATTTTTCTACCTGCTCTCCTGCCATTTCACTACCGCTTTGCCCACCGGCATGGAACCGGACGCTGTTGCGGACGACCTGCCGACTCCGTGCACGAGTTGGTACGATTTCGGCGCCGGCTGGCAGGATCTCGTGGTGGATTTCGGTTGGCCCGGCAATATCATCATGAACGGTGACGTGGTCTGCTGCGAGTTCCCGGTCGAGAGCGAGACAACCAGTTGGGGCGGGGTGAAGAGTCTCTACAGGTGATCAATGGCGGATTTCTCCCGACTCAATCCGCTGACTTCCCGTCGTAGAAGACCAGCTCGTTCAGATCGTGCTCGGCCTCCACGATCCGCCGGTTGTAATGATCGATCTGGCTGGCGAAGAGCTGGCCCCAGTTGCTGGCCTGAAAGCCGGCCTGCTGCTGGCGGTACCAGTCATCCAGCTCTGCCTGGGGAGTTTCCCGGTAGCGGCCCGGGAAGGAGACCGCCTCCCGGGACAATTTGGGCGGCATGGCGGGGTGGCTCCCCTTGGCGTATCCGAAGACGATGGACATGATCGGCACGACACCCGGCGGCAGGTCCAGCTTCTCCGTCAGGTACCCGGCGTCGTAGAAACCGGTCTGGCCTGTTTCCGAGAGCATGACCGAGGCGACGCCGAGAGCCTCGGCGGCCAGGTTCATGTTCATGGCCGCCAGTGACGCGTTCATGACTCCCACCGTGTATTCGCAGAGGGGAGCGTAGGGGAACCCGCTGACCACCCGCTTGGCCCGGTGTACGTCGGTGAGGACGATGACGGCCCGCCGTGCTCCGAAGGGTATCGGCTTGCCGAAGAAGTCATGCCACTCCGTGTCCGCGAAGACGGCGAAGGACCAGGTCTGCAGGTTGACGGTGGAGGGGGCCAAGCGGCCGGCCTCCAGGATGGCCGACCAGACATCCGCGGCAATGGGGTCGTCCTTGAACTTCCGCACGCTGCGGCGCTCGAGGATGGTTTGCAGCATGGCATTGTTCCGAAGAGAG
>CBDURX010000313.1:0-4079 GCA_965369485.1 uncultured bacterium
GGCGACGGGTCCGGCCGATCGTGGCGATCAGCTTCGAACCGAAGCCAGCGCAGCACACGTCGTCGCCGCAGGTGGCTGCGGGCCAGATTGCCGGCGATGCGGAAAAACCAACTTTGGAACTTTCCAGCCGGTTGGTACTTGGCGGCCTGGGCATGGACGCGCAGGAACGTTTCCTGGGCGAGGTCCTCGGCGTCCTCCGTCGACCCCACCATGTGGTAGAGGAAAGCGAACAGTGACTGTTCCCACCGGGAGACCAACCTCCGGAACGCCTCCGTGTTCCCACGCGCCGCTTCCACCATGAGTCGGTCATCGTTCACACCGTCTTGGTTTAAGCCGTCATCATTCACGCTGTCTTCGCACACCCGGGCTGGTTGCCAGTGTCACGTGTCATTCTCCAACGCCGGACCGCCGGTCACCTCGCTCGCACCGGAAGATTTCTGTCAGCGAGTCTCAGTAGACATCCCGCCGGTACCGCGGCCGACCGTCGCACTCTCGGCGCGGGTAATGCCCCGCTCCCCACCGCGGGCCGTGACGGTCGCCGCCGCGTCCGCGATAGTGCCGACGCTCCTGCCACAGGAGCATCTTGTCCCGCTGCTCGGGTGTCAACTGCTTACGGATGGCCAGGCGCTGGGTAAGACGGCTTTGCCGTTGCTGGGTAAGGAGGTCACCGATCTGCTCGGTCAGTTTCTGGGCCGCGCTCTCGGACGGCGCGTCCTGAAGCATCTCGCCCCGCAACTCGTGGCGCAACCGCATCAGTTCCTTCCCCCGGGCCAGACGTTCTTGCCTGCCTTCATCCCGGATCTTGGCGACGGCTTCCTCCTGTTCCGGCGTCAAGTCGAGGTACTGGGTCATCCTCTCCATCCCCAGCCGGGGGCCGCGGCCCATCCAGTCGTCATCCGCCGGGCCTTGGGCCAAGGTCACCGTGGCGGGATCAACTACGATCATCAGTGCTGCCGTCGCCATCGCTGCGATGACGATGCGCAAGGTCAGAGTTCGCATGACGTTTCTCCTTTGGGATTACTGGATCATCCAGTTGCCTGCTTACACCTCACCAAACGCACCAGGCCCGGAAATCCTGCGGTTGTTTTTCCGGGTCAAAGACGGCCAAGAACTCTCAGGCATCCGTCTTGATGGAGATGCCGAGCTTGGGGTCTCACCTGCCCAGAAGTTCGAGGTTGTGCCGCAGCCCCTCGTGGTCGGGATGCCGCACCAGCCCGGCCGCGAAGATCTTGCGTGCCTCGGCTCTCTTTCCGGCGCGCACCAGCAAGATACCGAGATCGATGTAGCCGCGTGGATCGTCTGGCATTCTGGTAATCAGGTCCCTGGCCGCTCGCTCAGCCGCCTCGAGGCGACCGGTACGGGCCAGGGCCACCGCGTAGTTATGCAGCATGTCCGCGTCTTCAAGGTGTTCGCCTAGATAAGCAGCCAGGTACGGGATGGCAGCGGCGACTTTCCCTTGTTCCAGCAAGTGATTGATGAGATCCCGCTCGAGAAACTCCGAGCGCGGCACCCGCAGGATACCGAGGGTCAGCACGTCTTCCGCCTCGTCTTTGCGATCCTCTCCGACCAGGACACGCGCCAATCCGCGGTAGGCGATCATCTGGGTGGGATCGATCTCCAGAGCGGCCAGGTATAGGGTTTCCGCGCGCGCGGGAGCTGCCTCGTCGTCCAGCCTTTGCCAGCGGGCCGCTTCGTTACAGTAGCCGATGGCGTCCCACTGGGCACGCACCGAGCCCAACCCCCAAGGCTGGACGAACAGAACCGTCAGTACGAGCGCCACGCAAGCCACGGCCAGGCGCCACCCTCTGCTCCGCCCCAGATTGACCAACCCGACCACGCCCATCAGGCAGAGCATGGGCACCAGGACGAGACGGTAGCGGGAAACCACGAAGAACAGGCTTTGCCCCGCCACGAGGAGGAGCAAGGCTACCATCCAGGTGCGCAGACGCCGGTCGCGCCAACCTGAGAGCAGCAGGCCGGTCAATCCCGCGGCGGCGATGGCGCCGTAGGGCAGCAGCAGCAAGCGCAGACGCGGCACGTGGCGCTGCCAAGCCTCCAAAGGAGTCACCTGGGAGATCTCCCAGTTCACGAAGTGCAGCCAGACCTTCTTGAGCCAGAGACGTGCCGCGCGCCCGGGATCCTCCATCATGGTGCGCCAGGCTGCCCCGGCCCAGATCTGGTCCGCTTCTCCCACACCCGCCACCGGACGATCCAGGCGCGCGGAGAGAAAACCCACGCCGGCGGGGTCTTCCTGGAAATCGAAGCCGGCGAACACGACGTAGAATCCGTTGGCCTCCGGTCCGTTGCCGATGAACAGATTCAATCCGCCGTTGCAACTGACACCGGCCGGCCGGCCAGACTCGACACTATTGAAAACCGACACGGGTGCAAGGAGAGCCAGGGCGGTTGCCGTTAAAAGGGCCATCTGCCGGCGCCAGTGGGAGGAACCGTGCCAGGCGAGCAAGCCCGGCAGCCACAAGAGCAGGCTCGATGCCCGCAGGAGTGTGGCCGCTCCGAGCAGCAGACCCGCCACGACCGCACCCCACCACTTCTTCCGGGCGCGGTCACTGAAGGCGATCAGGTAGAGATACGCCGTCACCGTGAAGGTGAGGGGGATCTCCAGCAGAGGTAACGTGGTGAAGGTGGTGGCCGGCCGGTAGAGGGCGAACATCACCGGCGGCAGGATCGCGGCCCAGGCCGGCAGCAGGCGACGACCGGCTTGCCACAGAAGCCAGAGAATGCCGCACCAGCACGCCAGCTGCAGGAGGCGAAGCCCGACGGGCGGCGCTCCCATGCGTACACCGGTGGCGTAAACCTGGCGTCCGCTCCCTGTCACCGCCACCAGGTAGGGATAGAGTGGAGACATGATGAAGGACTGCTCGGGCAGGAGTCGCCCGCCGGCGATGGCAGCGCCCTCTTCCAGGTAGAAGGCCTCGTCCAGGATGGGAACCCGGGTCAGGACCGAGCGATCGAGCTGACTCCACAGCAGTCCCCACCAGATCAGTATGAGCACCAGCAGTGCCCAAGGCCAAAGCCGTCGCCAGATCGGCCGTGCGGCTGTATGCTTCTCAGACACTGAACCGGATCTCGATGATGTCCCCATCCTGGACCACGTAGTTCTTACCTTCCTCCCGCACCTTGTTGGCCCGCTTGGCGGCCGCCATGTCGCCGTAGGCTTTCAGATCCTCGTGGGTGACGACCACGGCCCGGATGAATCCGCGCTCCATGTCCGAGTGAACGACACCCGCCGCTTCGGGAGCCTTGGCACCCTTGCGCAGTTCCCAGGCACGCACCTCGTCCTTGCCGACGGTGAAAAACGAGTTCAGGTTCAGGGCGTCATAGGCGGCTCGAATCATGCGGTGGGAAGCTGGCTCGGCAAGGCCCAGATCCATCAGGAATTCCCTCGCGTCTTCCTGCGGGAACTCGGCTAGTTCCTCTTCCACCTTGGCGCACAGCGTGACCACCTCGGCGCCGCTGGCCCGAGCGGCGGCCACGGCATCGGCCGGCGGTTCATAGTCCTCCGCGTGATTCAGGACAAGGATCATGGGCTTGCGGGTCAGGAAGATGAAACCTGAGGCGGTCTTGACCTCATCGGTGGTGAGCTGCAGATCTCGCAGTGGCCGATCCTGCTCCAGTTGGTTCCTGAACTTCTCGAACAGTTCAGGTTCCAACGGATTGTCCAGCTTGCCCATCTTCTGTTTATGCTTGGCCAGCCTCTCGAGGCGATTCTCCACGATCTGCAGATCGGCCAGGGTCAACTCGAGGGAAACGGTTTCGATCTCCGCCACCGGGTCGACTGCTCCGTAACCACCGTCGAAGCAGCGGACGACCTGGGACAGGGCGTCAACCTTGCGACCATATTCCAGGAAACGAGTCGCCTCGCGGCCGCCATCGGCCGCTGCCCCGGGCTTGAAACCAGGCACGTCCAACCACTCCACCTGGGCATTCACCTGGCGTGTCGGAGCATAAAGATCGTGCAAGTGGTCCAGACGCGGATCGGGCACCTCTCCCATGGCCCGGTGGGGCTCGACCCCACCCTGGCCGGTCGGCTCATGCATTCCGGTGACCGCGTTGTATAG
>CBDURX010000314.1:0-4075 GCA_965369485.1 uncultured bacterium
CGGCTAGTCCTGCGCTCGCGCGCCTTGCATCTGACCACTCGTGAACCCGCCTAACCGGTCATTTCATGTTTGATGGAACATGGGCTCTCTCAGAGGTACCCCAGCGCCTTCAAGTGCTCGATCTGCTCGGGGGTCAGCAACTCACTTTCGTCCGGGGTGGGACCTAACCTCTGCTTGGCTTCCAGATGAGCAACCCACCGCGAAAAGAGCGTGGCCAGGGTCCGGTGGTACTTGTCGTTCACGGCAGCGCGGTTGTTCCGCTCACCGGGGTCGGTTGCCAGATCGTACACCTGCCGCGAGTTGTCGATGGCGTTGTAAATGAGCTTGTGGTCCTGGAGGATCACCGATCCGAAACCGACAGGTTGCAGTGGCCCCGGACGCTGCACCTGACTGTGGAACGTTTCGCTGAAGATCGGCCGTGCGGGCAGGACTGCCTGGGATGTGAGATCGTACGCCTCGCCTTCCAGGGCCACCGGCGGTTCGATCTCCAGGTAACGAAGCAGGGTGGGCATGATGTCGATCAGACCGACCGGTGTATCGATGACCCGGGCCCTGCAGCCAGGCAGCTTGATGATGAGGGGAACGTGGATCTGTTCCTGGTGCAAGGTGATGGAGTGGCCGACCCAACCCCTTTCCATGAACTCTTCCCCGTGGTCGGCCGTGAAGATGATGATGCTGTCCTCGTAGCGACCCAGTTCCTGAAGATTCGCCAGCAGTCTGCCGAAGTGGCGGTCGGTGAAGGCAATCTCGGAATCGTAAAGCGCCACCAGGTATGCCACGTCCTCCTCGGTCAACTCCGAGAGCTTCCCCCACAACTCCTCGATGGGGTAATTGCTTGTCAACTGTCCCTTGTAAGTGGGGAAGAAATCGAACTCGTCGTGCAGGATGTAGTTGTAATGCGGGTCGAACGTGTGCACGAAGAGGAAGAACGGTTTCTCGTGTTGCCGGCGCAAATATGTGATGGCTTTCTGGAAAACGGTAGGGGAGGTGATGCCCTGACGTCCGAAGTAATTACTCTCGTCGTAGGTGTCGAAGCCGCGGGATAGACCGAGGCTACCACTGAGCATGTCCACCGAAACGATGCCGTGTGTGGCATAGCCGTTTTGGCGGAGGAGTTCGGCCAGGGGTGAGAACCTGTCGTCGATGCGGTTGATCCGGTCGCGAACGCCGAGCACCGAAGGGTACTGACTGGTCAGGAGGCTGGCGACGGAGGGGAGTGTCCAGGGGGCGGCGCTGATGGCGTTGCGAAAGTGCAGCCCGTCCCGGGCCAGAGCGTCGATGTTCGGCGTGATGTCACGCCGGTACCCATGGCAACCGAGGTGGTCTGCCCGTAGGGTGTCGACCACGATGACGATCACGTTGGTCCTGGCACTCGGACGCCGGTTTCGGCTCAGACCGTACCAGAGACCGCCGCCCACGCCGACAGCCAGCGTCCCGTACAGGCCGGCTTTGAGGAGCTTGCGCCGGTTGATGTCCGTGCTCGGCCTCTCGGCCGATTTGATGGATTCCGGGAGAGCGGGGGGTGGAACTCGGTGGCCTTTGGGTGGTTTGCGCTTGCGAGTCATGATTCAGGGTTCTGGCCATGATCGCAAAGGCGATATCGGCCGGGGTAGCGTGGTGTTCAAGGTGGCCAGGGGACTCATTGGGGTGAGTATAGCGGATCCGGCTGGCGCGACAAGCCGGATCAGAGACGCGAGGACTAAAAGCCATTTGACAATGGCTAAAAGTGGGTTATCTAAGGCCCTGAGATGCAAATAGCGCATCGGCGGACACCGCCACAATCAAGGTTCGAGGAGGAAGGTGCGATGGCTGACTCAACTGACAAGGTAGCCGACAGCGTGGATGGAACATGGTACGTGGACAGCAACTGCATCGACTGCGATCTGTGCCGGCAGTCTGCCCCCAATAACTTCACGCGTAACGAGGACGAAGGTTACACATACGTGAGCAAGCAACCCGAAAACGAGGAAGAGGAGACCAACATGCGGGACGCCATGGAGGAGTGCCCGGTCGAGGCCATTGGTGACGACGGGTAATCCGCGGCGTCCTCTCCACTCAGTCTGGACTCCGCGGCCCGGTCCATGAGGATCGGGCCGTTGCCGTTTCGGGAAAACTGACCTTTCTTGACCTCGAGCCCGGATAATCCGGGCTGCGGCCACATCGGCTTGGCCCATATCCGTGGGCGATCCCGACTCAAAAAGTTTAGAAACTTTTTATATCCGGCCGTGTTGAATTGGCCGATCAAGAGATTGCAGATAAGGAAAGGAAAAGCCATGAAGTCCCTCATCAACAAACGCGCTCCCCTGGGATGGGTTGCCGCTTTGCTTCTCTTGGCCGTCGGTTTCAGTGGAGGTCTGATCATCGCCGGCGGTGGTGGACAGAGTGAGGCCGATTTCCAGACGGTCGTCACCACTCCGGCAGCGATCGCTTCCCCCGACACACCCGAAATGACATCCTACGCCGACATCGCCGCGGAGGTGATGCCGGCGGTCGTGAATATTTCTACCGACAAGGTCGTCGATTCGGACTGGCAACACCCCTTTCTGGACGATCCCCTCTTCCGTCGGTTCTTCGGACAGCCGCGGGGTGATGGACAGGAACGCATCGAGCGCTCCCTCGGCTCGGGTATCGTCGTCAGCGCCGACGGGTACATCCTGACCAACAACCACGTGATCTCGAAGGCCAGCAAGATCCGTGTAACCTTCGAGGGAAACCAGGAATTCGAGGCCGAGATCATCGGCTCCGACCCCCAAACCGATGTGGCGCTGATCAAGATCGATGCCCATGATTTGCCCCACGTCCGTTTCGGTGACTCGGACAATCTACGCATCGCGGACCAGGTCATGGCCATCGGAAACCCCTTCGGCCTGGGCCAGACCGTCACCATGGGCATCGTCAGCGCTCTGGGCCGCAGCATCGGCCTCATCGATTACGAAGACCTGATCCAGACCGACGCCACCATCAACCCCGGCAATTCCGGCGGCGCCCTGGTCAACATGCGGGGCGAGGTGATCGGCATGAACACCGCGATTCTCAGCCGCAGCGGCGGTTCCCAGGGGATCGGCTTCGCCATCCCCAGCAACATGACTGCCCACGTCCTGGAATCCCTGCGCAAGCACGGCAAGGTCGAGCGAGCGTGGCTCGGCGTGACGATCCAGCCTGTGGACCAGTCCATCGCTGATTACTACGGCCAGGAGAAGCCGCGCGGCGTGCTCGTTTCCAATGTGAACGAGAACACTCCCGCCGAGAAGGCCGGACTGCTGGAAGGAGACATCATCCTGACCGTGGACGGCGAGGAGGTCAACTCGATCAGCCACTTGCGCAACATCATCAGCCTGTCGCCTGTGGGCGAGAAGGTGCGCTTGGACATCCTGCGAGACGGAAAGGAGAAGAGAGTCGCCGTGACCCTGGACGAGCTCCCGCCTCCGGACCAGATCGCCTCTGCCCGGAACCTCAACGAGGAGGACGATGAGGGTATCGAGGGCGTGACCGTTCAGAACCTCACCCCGCAGCGCCGCCGCATGGTCAACATTCCCGACGAGGTGCACGGCGTCATCGTGGTGGAGGTCAATCGCCGCAGCAACGCCGCCCAGGAGGGTCTGGAGGTTGGTGATGTCATCCTCGAGGTCGACAAGGAAAAAGTGGGCAACCTCAACGACTACCGGCGCCATGTGTCGAGCGGCGAGGACAAACCGGTCCTGCTGCGCGTTTACAAGCCCAGCGGGGCGGGCAGGATCTTCATGGCCATACCCAGGTAATCGTCACCGGCGACCCACCGCGTCTGCCGTGCCAGCGAATCGCATGCCAAGCCCGGAGGTCCGATGACCTCCGGGCTTGGCATTGGTCTCGGTACCGGCGAGACTGCTGTGATACACTCGTGCGAGGCGAAAGCTGGGCCGATGGTGCGTAGCGTAGAGGGCGTGTGATGACGACACCGGTTTCCATAGCCTTCATCACATCCCTGCCTCTCTACGGCGGCGGCGAGAAGTGGATGTTACAGGCTGCCGCTGCCATGACCGGCCGCGGCCACAAGGTTGGTCTCGTGGGCCGGACCGGATCGGAAGTGACCCAGCGG
>CBDURX010000315.1:0-4074 GCA_965369485.1 uncultured bacterium
ACAGCAGCCCCACGAGGACGATGGCCGCCGGAGCCAACCATCTTGGGCGTCGGCTGTTCCAGGGAACACACGCCGCAGCCAGCGCGAACAGGCCGCACACCAGCCCGGCGGTCCAGTTCCGCACTCCCCACACGAGAAAGAGGGTCGCCAGGACACCACCAATCAATCCACCGGCACTCTCGATGGCGTAGGCGGCGGCCAGGGTTCGGCCGCGGCTGACGTAGAGCTTGGCCACCCACTGGAACAGCAAGCCCAGCAAGAAACCTACCGGCAGCAACGCCAGAGCCATGGCCGCCAGCTGGACCGGAAAGGAGAGGTAGGCTCCCGGCACTCCGCCCCAGAGCCGGTGCGTACCGCGCACCAACATCACGCACAGCGGCAGGAGCGGGGCGAGAACCACCAGCAGGAGCCTTACCTGGTTCGGCCGTGGCAGGTAAGAACGCCGGCCCACGGCCACGCCGGCAGCACTCCAGAACAGCCAGATCCCGAAAGCCAGAATATAGATGAGTTCACTGCCGTAGAAGGCGACGTTCAGCTCACGCAGCAGGACCACCTGGCCCAGAATGGAGACCGTGCCGGTCGCCAGCAACCACAGGATCATCACTCCCCCGAACTGCCGGGAGTTTCGCCGCCGGGTTCCTCACTCTCGGAAAAAACCACGGCCTGGAAAGTGGAGAACTCGGCCCCCTGGCGCCAGGCATCCTGGGGCAAACCGGCTTTGCGGCAGAGATGAGCGAGCATCTCCTCGAGGCTCCAGCCTTGCTCCGTGGCCACATGGGGCAAGAACACGGCGGTGCGGCCGGACTTCTTGATGACCACACCGTCACGCCCGACGACGATGGCCTCCGGTCCCGTTACTTTCTGGAACGGAGTGAGCAATGAGATCTCGATTTCGACCTGCGGCCATTCGTTCCATCGCAGTGGGCTGAAACGGCGGTCGTTGAAGGCGGCCTGCAAGGCCATGGCCCCGACGACCTGGCAGAGCGACCGGTCCTCGGCCATGTGACCGATGCAGCCACGCAGCTCGCCGTGCTTATCGAGGGTCACGAACGCGCCCTGCTTGCGGTTGAGGGTCGGCGCAAAGCCACGTGCCAGAGGCGTGGTCTCGGTGGTCAGGTAGCGGTGGATGGTCTCACGAGCCAAGGCGAGCAGGGCTGCCTTATCGCCACCATCGAGAGGTGCTTCAGCCTCGGCTACCAGCGGGCGCCGTAATGAGGCGGTGTCCTTCACTGCCGGACCACTCGTCAAGGCCACAGCCCCGTAACCCACCACTCGGTCAGGATTTCCCACGGCAGTGTCGCCGCTGTGGGCGTAGCTGATCACGCGGGCGCCCGTCGCCCCCAACCGCTTGGCCGCTTGCAGAGCCACCAGCAGTGGACCTTCCCCACAGGCGCAAGTGACCAGGCCAGGACGGCCGCGGCGCATCTCCTCCTCAATAGTGGCGCGTACGGTTTCCGGATTCAACGTTACCGTCGCCGCGAGGAGTGCACTGTCTGCCGCGTAGGCGTCTTCCGCACCGGGATAGTGGGACAGATCCGAGCTCGCCACGATCAGAGCCTTGCGCCCGGAGAGGAGTGCCGCGAGAACGCGTCCGAGACGATGGGTCAGGTCGGGCTCAGGCGAGCCGACTATGGCCGCGACGATCTTGGTCCCGGGAAATACAGTCTGGATAAACGGCACCTGGACCTCGACGGAGTGCTCGCGCTCGTGCACGGCCGGCTCGAAGGTGAAGCTGGGGTCGGCCTGCAACAGCGCTTCCGTCGTCCGGCGGTCTATCCGGGCCACGCCCAGAGGCGTCCTGTAGCCCACACCGTCATAGAATGAGACGCCGTCGAACAGTGGCTGGGTATGATTGGTGCCGAGGATGACGATGAGCTCGTAAGCGAATCCTGCGGCCTGCTTGTAGGCGTCGGCGGCAATCTGTCCCGAGTAGATGTAACCGGCGTGGGGTGCAATCAGGGCCAGGGGTCGTTCGCCACTGGGCGGGTGAGCATCCTTCAAGTAGGCCTCGATGGCGCCGGAGAGGTGGCCCGGATCGGCGGGGTAGAACTGGCCGGCGACTGCCGGCGGACGGACGAGGTCCTCGGTGGGTCCGGCCAGGCAACTGCCATCACTGCCGTCCAGAGTCATGGTGACGACCCCGAAACAGGGCACGAGAGCCAGCAGGCCGGCTCCGGTCAAAATCAGACCGTAACGGGTGAAGAGCTGTAGGAATTCACGGTGGTCAAGGTTCCGGGTGTTCATGTCTTGCACCTCTCAACCAAGTTTACACTACTGGTCTTGAGGGGGCAATCCAGGGCCCTGACGTGGTCGATGCTTTTCAACGTAGGGTCAGATGGGCATGGCCAGTGCGGTAACAGTCATTGAGCGTTACCGAGACGATGATAAAAACATAAGTTAATGAAAATAAATTAGTTATGCTCTTACCTGGTCTCCCTCTCGCACCGGCTAATCCTTTACATTTGAGGCCATCTATGATATAATGTTTGATTAGATTCGAAAACCTCAACGAACCTGTTTTGATTCTCTGAAATAAAGTCGATGACGTCTTTTTTCTTTTCAGAGTGCAAAGGAGGTCACGCGAGTCACTTGTTTTTACTTTCACCTCTGGTGTCCCAGAACCCGTAATACGCATTCAATGTGGAGGTTTTTCCATGCGCAAATTGATCCTGATGACTGCCGCGGCCTGCCTGGCCTGCACTGGCCTGGCCCAAGCCGCCATGATCAACGAATTCGTGGCCAACGACAGCAGTACGGACGATTACGAGTTCATCGAGCTGTGCGGCAACCCCGGCGAGAGTCTCGACGGCCTGGCCATCTTTCTCATCGAGGGTGAGAGCTCCGCTGGCACCATCGACAGAATCATCGACCTGAACGGCTATGCTCTGGGAGTGTCCGGCAAGTTCCTCATCGGCGACCCCAACGTGAATCCCGACCTGGAGATGTTGCCGAACTGGATCGAGAACGGCGGCAACAACATCCTGCTCGTCCTGAACTGGAATGCCAGCGTGGGCGATGACATCGATGTGGACAACGACTGCGTAGAAGACGACGGTGTCTCCATCGGTGAAATCGTGGATGGTATCGGCTACGGCAACGTCGGCGACTGCATCAACTACTTCGGCATCCCCTCCATCGGCCCGGACGGCATCTACGATCCGGCCGGCGGCGCCCGCTGCGACGACTGCCTAGGTGACTGGAATATCATCTGCCTCGCCGGCACCGAGCCGGGCGGCGGCCCGTGTCTCGGCGACGATGGGTACCTCGTTCCCAACGCCACCCCCGGCGAAGTGAACGCCTGCACACCGGTAGCCGACGAGCCGGAGAGCTG
Organism: uncultured bacterium; assembly: GCA_965369485.1. GTDB lineage: Bacteria > Krumholzibacteriota > Krumholzibacteriia > LZORAL124-64-63 > LZORAL124-64-63 > CBDURX01. Next base: position 3,332 of record CBDURX010000315.1, read on the forward strand.
GGGCAGCTTGAAGTCGATGTACCGGTAAGCCGGTCACGGCAAATAGCTTCATGAGCCCTCGCCCTTGATGCGGGGAACGCAACTGGGACCACCTTCTAGAAGGTGGTCCCTTTTCTTATTCCTTAATACTGTAACCTTTGCACGACCGGGGCGTCTCAGATTGACAGTCCCACAGGGAGGACCTCGTGAGAGATGAAGACAGCGCCGTTGTTCAGGCCGTACAAGCGGGTGACACCGAGGCTTTCCGCCTCCTGGTGGAGCGCCACAAGGGGAGTCTCTACGGGGTCATCCTCAAGCTCGTCAGCGATCCCCAGGTGGCGGAAGAGCTGGCCCAGGACACTTTCGTGAAGGCCTTCCAGGCCCTGGCAGGCTTCCGGCAAGAGGCACGTTTCAGCACCTGGCTAGTGCAGATCGGTATCCACGCCGCTCGCGATCACCTGCGCCGGAAAAGCCGGCTCCGCCAGCAACAGGTCGTTTCCCTCGAGGCCCTGCGCGAGGCGCAGCGCCACGACCTGGAACCCGTCGACCTGCAGACCGCAGCCAATCCGTTGGCTGCAATGAACGCGAAGGAAGAATCGGATCTCATGCAGGCAGCGCTCGGCCGCCTCCCGGCTGGTGGAGCCGAGCACGACCCGGTCGGGGTTCATGCAATCGTGGACGCCGGACCCCTCGCGCAGGAACTCGGGGTTGGAGACGACCCAGAAAGAAACATCCGGATCGGGCATGTGCTCCCGCACGACGTC
>CBDURX010000316.1:0-4068 GCA_965369485.1 uncultured bacterium
TGATCCGCCCTCGCAGCTGAACCGGGTTTGACGGTTCAGAGCGTCCCACTCCTGGTCGCCGTAGGCGCAGGCCGGGCAGGATCCTTGACCATCGTGGTTGGTGAAGAATCTCACCTGGGCCAGCAATGAGGCGCCATGTACGCAGGCCTGAAGTAGAGGTATTCCCAGGTGCAGACAGTACTGACCAGCCGCTACTTCGGCGGTCAGATTGTCGGTGGCCAGCAGGATGAGATCGGCGTCGGCCAGGGCCATCTGATCCAGATCCTCGCCCCGGCCGGTAGCAGCCCATACTCGCGTGTCGGGACTGATCCGTTTGCAGACCTCGGCTGTGGACAGGGCCTTGGGCCGGCCGATTTCCTCCGGCAAGACCGGTTGGGTCAACAGGCTGCTGGCTTTGTAACTACCGGGATCGACCAGCCAGAGGGTGTGGATCATCAACCGCGACAGGTGAAAGGCCAACGGCCGCCCCACTGACCCTGTACCGAGCACAGCTACCTTCAGCTTGCTGAATACTGTGTCGGCGTTGCTCTCGAGTCCGAGCAGTGCAGGCAGGCGGTCGGAGCGGTGGGGGCGGGGGCACGACCGCAGACGTCGACTCGTCACCAGCGCCCCGGACCCTGCTTCGATCTCATGAAAATTCACACCAGATGTCTCAGACCGGGGGTGCATACAGATACCCTTCCTCCAGATGGATGCTTTCTTGACAGGCGGGGCAAACCGAGACGTTCTGGGCGCACTGCAAGCGGTCGGCTGCGGGATCGGCCTCACCCGATTCGCAGTGAAGGGCGGCACCACAACGACAGTGGTAGACCAAGTCCTCGGCTGCGATGGGAACCCGGCAATAAATGCACTCCTGCCCTACCACTTCAGAGGAGGCGGGTCCGATGGCGGGTTGGTTGTATACGGTGACGTGCAGAACGTGGCTTCCCAGCTGGAGCTGGTCTCCCATGCCCAGCAGAGCGACCAGAGGCGCCGGCTGCCCGTTGAGCTTCAGGCCGTGCACCTGATTCCTGGAGTCAGCCGGATACAAGAAAATCAACTGCACCCTGTCGCTGTGATAGACTGACTCGAGGTAGCACAGCTGTCCCTGTAGCTGGGGAGTGTTGGCACTCAGCGTAGGTCGGCCATCCTTGCTCAACCCCAGACAGGTGGGGCCGTCGATGGGCACAGAGAGAAAAGAGTATTCTGGTTCTGCATTGCTCTGGCTGCTCGCGTAGGGTTCTTGACGCGTTGCGCAGCCGAAAAAAGGATCGTTGATCAACCGGAACTGCTGTGTGTTCAAGGCCATGTGGACGCCCCCCCTTGAATTCTGTGCCCACCTTGACATGGGTCTTGACGGCCGGTACAGTTGAAACGTAATCCTGCAGCAAAGGAACCTTCGCATGAACTCGTTTCGGAGTAGTTTATCCATAAACCAGGAGGGAGACAAGAGCAAAAAACCTGTAACTCTATATTTCAGTGTCAATTGCACAGGAAAGGAGCCATTCTGTGGTGTTGGGGACGACAGTCCAGCTCAACAATCCAGAACTGTCCCGCTACGGGCACACATTGGGGGGTCAAGCAGACATACTGTTCACTTCAGGTGACCAGTCGATGAATTGAATGCCATACTGTGCCAAAGGTATCGAGGCTCTTTATCGAGGCACGGGGGAAGCGTGGTGAGGTGAGAGGCAGGCGAGTTCTACAGGCGGAACTCGACTCTGATGTCGCCTTTGAAGGGGGTTGGTCATGGCTGGAAATCGAAATCCAATGAGTCACCAACAAAATCATCATGGGCGGAAAAAGTCAGGCGGTTCGCCCCAGGGAGCCGCCGGTAAAGTTGCCAGCAACCTGGATGAGACGGAGATCAGTTTAATCGTGTGCGAACTCTTTCTGGGAGGTATGAGCTGCCGTGAAATCGTCACCTTGATGCGGGAAACCTACGGCGTGGAGATCACCCAGCGGGCTCCCCTGAAGTGTCTGCGTATTGCTCGCCAGCGAGGCTGGCTCAACTTCAATCCCCCCAGCTATCTCAAACTCAGCACCCAGATCAAGAAGAAGTACACGTGGCTCGAGGGACTCGATGTCGTACACGCACCCACGTCCAAGCACGTTGCTATGCGCGGCGCCTTGGTTCTGCGCCGGTTGGTCAAGAAGAACGCCCTCGACCAGGATGGGAAGCGTACCGTTCATATTGGTATGGCCGGCGGCGTGCAGATGCGAGACCTTGCCTGGGAGTTCGCCCAGCTTCTCAGGGAGCCTGCCGAAGACTGGCCCGACGAGATCGTCATTCATGCCATGGTGTCCGGGGTGAAGCTGGGGGATCCCACCATCGACCCCAAGACCATGTTCCTGAGCCTGGGCGACGATCATCCCGATCTGCCGGTCAAGCTGCGGGTTGTCAGTTTCCCGGGGCCGGGACTGGTGGACTCCGATCAGATCGACGTCGATAGGTTGAAGAGCTGGGATGACATTCAGACGGTGATCGCCGAGGCGGAACACCTGGACATCATCGTCACCTCCGCCGGAAACTGGGAGGACGAGCACTGTGTCCTCTCTCAGACGATGAAAAGTTCCAACAAGACTTACGAGAAGCTCGTCTCCGAGGGTGTCGTGGGAGATTACCTTTGGTGCCCGTTCAACATAAATGGGCCCATCAAAGCCGACATCAGCTTGAGTATCATGACCCTGGTGGATCTGGATCATCTGCCCGAGTTCATCGCCCGGGGCAACAAGGTGCTGTTTTTACTGGGACCTTGTGACGAGTGTAGCCAGCCCAAGCCCGCGATCTTGAAGGTACTACTGGACCTGCATGATCACTTGTTCACCCATCTGGTGGTCGATAGCCGTACGGCACGCAACGCCGTCAAGGTGGCTTAGGCTTGGTTGGTCATGAAGAGTCTGCACTCGTTACACCGAGTGGATCTGTACGGGAGGTAGAGTCGTGACGAAGAAACACAGCACCCAGGAACGTATTCGGGCCGAGGTGGTCAAGATCCAGACCCAGAAGGAACGGCGGCTCAAGCGTAGCGACGACGAGAGCAACGGAGAACACCTGCTCGACCGGACAGAGGTCATCTCCCTGGTCTGCAAGTACTTCTGTCAGGGCAAGACGGTGGCTCAAATCAAGGAAATCATGGCCGACAAGCACGGCATCAAGCTCAGCCGCGAGCAGCCTTACAAGATGTTGTCTCGCGCCGCCACGGGCGGGTGGCTCATTTTTCAGGCGCCTCTCGATCACATTCTGACCGAGCGGCTGGGCAACGAGTACGGCAGTCTGGACGGCATCCAGGTAGTGCATTCCGCCTCGTCCGAGGACCTTGCCCACCACGGGGCGCGTGAGATCCTGCGCTTCCTGCGCAAGTACAAAGAAGGAGCCCAGCAAAGAGACGAAGTCCACATCGGGTTCGCGGGCGGGCCCACCATGCGGAAGCTCGCCCGCCACCTGGCCAACTTGCTGTGCCAGCCTCAGGTCGGCATGCCGGTGCGCATTCACCTGCATGCCCTGGTTTCGGGCTTCAATCCCCATGATCCCACCACCGATCCCAACGCCTTCTTCACCTACTTCGTCAGAAGACCGGGGCTGCCGAGTGAGATCAAGTTCGTAGGATTGCACGCCCCTGCTCTGGTCAAGACCGAGGATTTTCCCAGCTTGAAGCGCATGACCGGAATCAAGGAGGCCTACGAGGCCAGGGAGGAAATCGATATCTTCGTGACTGCGGGGGCTGACTGGGAAGATGACCACAGCCTGTTCAAGACCTGCATGAAGCGATCGGAAACCGCGTTCGCGCAGCTGGAGGCCGCCGGCTGCGTGGGTGACCTGCTGTGGCAACCCATCGGCGAACGCAACCCCATCACTGAAAAGACAGATATCCGCGCCATGACCCTGGTCGAGCTGAGCGAACTGCCCAAGTTCATCGCCAGTGGCAAGGAGGTCATGCTGCTGCTGGGTTCGTGCGGCGGGTGCGACCGGCCCAAGGGCCGGCTGCTGCGCGCCATCCTGAGTCAAGGCAAGCAGTTGATCACGCACCTGATCACCGACTCCCGCACGGCCAGCCAGGCCTTGGACGGACTGGAGGAGCGAGCCGA
>CBDURX010000317.1:0-4068 GCA_965369485.1 uncultured bacterium
CGCCAGGGACAACACCTGGAGTTCGGACGGGAAAGCGCTATCCTGCGCTCCTTCCATGTGCAGGACATCATGGAGGCCAATCCCCCCACGATTCCTCTCAATTACAGTCTGGACAAGATCCTCAACCTGTTCCTGACCAACCAGGACAGCCACTACTACGTGGTGGACCAGAACCGGCGCCTGGCCGGGGTCATCACCATCCACGACGTCAAGAACATCCTGCACGACGACAGCCTCGGCAAGGTCGTCATCGCCGCCGACCTCTACACTCCGGTCTCACATCTGGTCTACCGGCGGGACAACTTGGAGGACTGCCTGCTGCTGCTGGGGGAAGAGGACGCGCCGGACCTGCCCGTGCTGGAATCCCAAGACCGACCCCACCTCGTGGGGATCATCACGCGCCGCGTCATCTTCGAGATCTACAACCGCGAGGTGCTGCACAAGGAGGATCTGGGTATCCAGCTCGTCCATGGCGACACTCACTTGCACGACCTGGTAGAGCTGCCGGCGTCCTACAAGGTTTTGCTGTTGACACCGCCGGACTTCTTCGTGGGGCGCAGCCTGCGCGACCTGCAGTTGCGCCAGGATTACGGAGTTTCCGTACTGGCGGTCAAGAAGAGGGAGTGGAGTGGCGGCGCCCACAACGAGCTACCCGACCCCGACCGGCCTCTGAAAACGGGCGACCGCCTGATCGTCGTGGGGCACGTGGACGACCTGGACCGCTTGCTGGCCGCTGCCAGTTCCGGCGCGCCGCAGTCGAGGTCGCGATCATGACTGCAGAGGGATATTATAACCGACCACGCCGAGAAATGCTCGCCTTCGTTCCGGACGCGGCACGCCGGATCCTGGACGTGGGCTGTGGGTCTGGTGTCTTCGGGGGTTATCTCAAGGCAGAGCGCGGCGCCGAGGTGTGGGGCATAGAGCTGGATGCCGCTGCCGCCGCCGCCGCCACCGACAAGCTGGACAGGGTCCTGCAAGGCGATGTCCTGGTCCGTCTGGGTGAGCTGCCCGACGGCGGATTCGACTGCATCGTGATGAACGACATCCTGGAACATCTCGTCGCACCGGAAAAGTTGCTGACCGACCTGAGGTCCAAGCTCGCCACCGGCGGGCGCGTGGTGGCTTCCATTCCCAACATCCGTCACTTCCCCCACCTGTGGGATCTGGTGGTGCACGGCCGGTGGGATTACGTCGACGAGGGTCTCCTGGACCGCACACACCTGCGCTTCTATACCAGGCGCAGCCTGACGACGCTGTTCGCAGACAGTGGGTACCGTCTCGAGCGGGTGGCGGGGATCCATCCCACCACTGCCTGGAGATTTCGACTCGTGAACCTGCTGACCCTCGGCCACTGGTCCGACATGAGGTTTTTACAATTTGCTTGCGTAGCCGCGGTAACCGACCAGGAGTAGGAGATGACGTGAAGGAACCGGTAGATATCGTCACCATCGATGTGGAGGAGTGGTTCCATGGCCACAACTACCTGGATCATGTACCCCCCGCAGTCTGGGACGAGCAGCAACAACGCGTGGTCGCCAACACGGAGCTGTGCTTGGAGCTGCTGGCCAAGCACGGTGTGCGCGCCACCTTCTTCGTGCTGGGTTGGACCGCCGAACGCCAGCCCGCTCTCGTCCGCCGCATCGTCGAGGCCGGTCACGAGATCGGCTGCCACAGCTACGCCCATCCCGTGGTCTTCAGCCTCACCGAGGCGCAATTTCTGGACGACCTGGACCGAGCCCTAACCGCTCTCCGCGCCGCGGGCGCGCCAGAGTGCTTCTGCTACCGGGCACCCAGTTTCAGCCTCACCCGGCCCGTGCATCGTTACCTGTCGCTGCTGGCCGGGCGCGGCTTCCGGATCGACTGTTCCCTGTTCCCGATTCACCATCCGCGGTACGGCCAACCCTCAACACCACGGCAGCCGTTCCTGCTCGAGGACACCGGCGCCGAACCGCTGACGGTGGTGCCTATGACCACGGTGCGTTTGGGCGGTGTGAACGTCCCGTTTTCCGGAGGCGGTTACCTGCGGTTGCTGCCTCTGGCGGCCTACCGTTTCCTGCGCCGCCGGGCTCAACACCAGGGTGTGCCGGTGATCATCTATCTCCATCCCTGGGAACTGGACAGCTACCGGCCGGAGGTGTCTCTTTCCCGGACGAACCGGTGGCGCAGCCAGGCCGGGCAGAATAGCATGCCTGCCAAGCTGGAGGCGGTTCTGGCGGAGGGTTGTTTCCAGACCATGGGGGACTACGTGGCAGACCTTCTTTCGCGGGGCGATCTGCCCAGCCGCTCCTTGCCTCTGGGAGTAAAATGAAAACAGGGTTCCGGCTACGGGAACCCTGTCTCCACTATCGCTTGACGCGGTGCCTTTTCATCGCCTCGACCGTGTGCTGGGCGGCATATGGGGGGATGCCGAGTTGCACTCTGTGGTCAGCGTTGTATGCTACGCTGCGGAACAGAAAGAGTTCCCCTTCTTTTCCCGGTGACATTCCACGACCCGGGTACGCCGTCGCCCAGACCATGTGCAGCAGCCGGAAAGGCGCACAGACAGGCCGTCGGAAGAGGGTAGGGGCTCACGCCAACCCGGAACGAGGGATTATGCCGACAGGCGAATTGGCCATCGCGATCTTGTGGCACATGCACCAGCCGGATTACGTGGACACGCACACGGGCCGGAGTGCCATGCCTTGGGTCCGACTGCACGCCTTGCTCAGCTATTACGACATGGTGCGCGTCCTGCGGGAAGTGCCCGAGGCACGGGCCGTGTTCAATGTCGTGCCCGTTCTCCTGGAACAGCTCGTCGCTGCGAGTGAGGGTGCGGTCGCAGACGATTTCCTGGACCTGGCGCTGGCAGCGCCGACCGATCTCTCCGCGGCGGACAGGGATCTCCTGCTGAACCGCTTCTTCGCCTTCAATCACGGCCGGCGGTTCAAGGAGCTGCCGCGGTTAGCGGAGTTGTGGCAGAAGAGACAGCGCCTGGCGGTCGGGTCCCAGTCCGAGAAGGCGGACCGGTTCAGCGACCAGGAGCTGCTGGATCTGCAGGTCGGCTTCCACCTGGCCTGGTCAGGCAGGAGTTTGCGGGAGCATGACCTGGTGGCGGCTCTGTTCCGGAAAGGACAGGATTTCACGCCACAGGAGAAGAGTGACCTGTTGCAACTGCAGCAGGATTTCCTGGGCCAACTGCTGCCCGCGTACCGCGAGGCGGCCGCAGCGGGTTCCCTGGAGATCGCCTGCACACCTTACTCCCACCCGATCCTGCCGCTGCTGTGCGACACGCGCACAGCCCTGGCAGCGGCTCCTGACCTCTCGCTGCCAGCGGCCAGAATGCAGCGGCCGGGTGACGCCTGGTACCACGTCCGGACGGCCCTGACCGAGACCGAGCGGTGGCTCGGCGTCCGTCCGGCCGGCATGTGGCCTGCGGAGGGAGCCATCAGCGACCAGAGTGTGCGCGTCTTCGCCAGCGAAGGAGTTTCCTGGATCGCCAGCGACCAGGACGTTCTGGCGGCCTCCCTGGCCGGCGCGCCCGCACCGCCGGGCCATCACTTCCAGCCTTTCCGGTACGGTGGCGAGGGGAGCCCCGCCATTTTCTTCCGTGACAAGGGCCTCTCGGACCGCATCGGGTTCGTCTATGCCAGCTGGTCGGCCAAGCGGGCGGCGGCGGACATGGTAGGGCAGTTGCAGACGATCCGCGCCGAACTCCCGGCCGGCCGCTTCCTGGTACCCATCATCCTGGATGGGGAAAATCCCTGGGAGAACTACGCCGAGAACGGCGTCTCCTTCCTGCGAGAACTCTACCGCGGCGTGGCCGCCGCCGAGGGCTTGCAATGGACTACTTTCGCTGCGTACCTGGCCGATGGTGGGGACGAGTCGGCCGTGCCGTTGGAACACATCTGCGCCGGTTCCTGGATTCGCAACGATTTCACCACCTGGATCGGCAACTCCGAGAAGAACGCCGGCTGGGATCGCCTGTGCGAGGTACGGGACTGGCTCGAGGAACGGTTGCAGCACGCTGGCGCCACTCACGCCATCACCTTGCCCGGTGAAGAGAACGAGGTCACAGGGCCCGACCCGACT
>CBDURX010000318.1:0-4036 GCA_965369485.1 uncultured bacterium
CTCAGGAACGCCCGCCAGGCAGCCTGCATGGAGTAGAACCGTGTGAGGTTGGACCAGTCCCCTCGATGAAAGGATTGCCAGATCCTCTGAAGCGGAAGCAACAAGCTCTCAGGCCCCCAGATCAAGACCGTGGCCAGTGTCGCCGCCACCGCCAGAATGGCCAACCTGATCAGGGCGGGGCGCCACCCTGAAGTCATTTCGGACCGCCGCACCAGGATCAAAGCCACCACCATCGCCACTATAACCGCCGCATAGGCACCACGAGCCCAGGTCAGGACCAACAACAGCAACCCGGCCGCCGCCAAGAGCGCACCCCACCACCGCTCGCCCCACGTCAGCAGCACCACCGGCAGAACCAACATCAGGTAGTTGCCCAGGTACAGGGGCTCGCACATGGTCCCCCGCAACCTCGGTATGCCCACAAAGCCGTCGCCCAAGAAGAGCTCCTCCGAACCGGACAGGATGGTGGGATTGGAGGTGAACCAGCCGTCCAGACAGGTGTACAGAGGCAACGGATGGTAGAAATGCACTGCCTGCAGAAGGCTGTAGGCAAGCTGGAACAAGAGGGTCGCCGCCAGCAGACGCCCGACCGTTATCCAGTCCTGCTCACTCTTGATCCAGATGAGCGGAGCAAGTGCAAAGCATGCCATGATAACCCACTGGATGATTTGCTTCATAAAACGCAAGAAACGCAGATCGGCAGCCGCCTCCGCTGGACGCCACACGAGCCCCAGGCCTGAGAGAAGCAGCGCTGCCAGCACTGCCAGGCCCAGCCAGCGGTAGGCGGAGGGACACCAGACCGCTTCCCAGGCGGCACGACGCTCACTCCGTGCCAGGACAGTCAGATATGCCAGGGTCAGAAAGAGGTAGGCAGGCTGGAAGCCAGCACCTGTGTCGACACCTGTCAGGAGGTGCACCGTCCCGACGCCAACCAGGGGCAAGGTGAGCAGGGCCGCGTGAAAACTCAGTCGGGACAGGTGCGAGGAAATGGAACGATTTCGTGAAGGGATCATCGGCTTCGCAGGCGAGAGCGAACACGCATCATCAAGATCGTGATCAGTATCACCATGCCGGCCAGAACCATGTACTGAGCACGCGGATCCCTGGTGGAAGCCGCCTGCCGGTAAACGATGCGGTCGCTCTCGATCACGAGTTCACCCCTGGTCACGAACAACTGAAGATCGCCAGCGGCCAGAAGCAACGGTTTGTCGACTGTGTAGACCCCCTCCTCGAACAACAGGCGCTGGCCGCCGCTGACCCCGGACAGATCCGGACCGTAGGGCAGGGTCAGGTCGGCAACGCCGTACCGACCCGTGGTCACATCGGCGTCGAGGTTGAGGATCCCCTGGTCCCACACCAGACATCGTGCACCCGTTGAGGGCAGATCGAGCCAGCGGAAACCGGCCGCAGAATCGGCTGCGGCTTCGATGACCAGCAGCCCCGCGCGGGGCGGGTGTGGCTCTGCCTGGAGTTGTGCGGCGCGGACCGGGGCTAATGCGCAGAATCCGCTCCCGAACACCATCCCAACCAAAAGGCCGAACGCCACGGCGGTTTGCCAACCGGACGTCCAGAACTTCGCCGGTAAGAAAGCGTATGGATCGCAACGTGAACTTTTCTGTCTCGCTTTGTCATTCATCGCCGCGACAACCTACCTCGCCACGTTCTTTGCGCCAAGCACGATTTGAACCGCCCCCTGCTTAACCAGCCGATCAGCTTCCTTGTAATCTGTCCAGGACTTCACGCCAGAAAGCGCTCAGTGTCGGCACGCTGCCTGTGACCCCCTTCCGCACAACCTCGGCCCCGCTATCCGGTGCGGGGATCGTCAAGAATGTCAGGGGACAGCCGAACATGGCGACCCGGTTCATCCTCCTGTCGTCCTCCCCATAATGGTCGCAGACTCCGTCTGTAGCATGCTGCGCCCTGGTCTCTTCGCCAGTCCGGCGGTATCCGAGTGCGAGGTTATCGTGCAGCCAGGCCGGGGAGAAAAGCAGTATCACGCAACGTGCGGGCCGTGTCACTGCCACGAGCCGACCCAGAGCATAAGCCGTACGCCAGGAACTGACCTCTTCCCCCAACACACACCAGACAAGTCCGTCTCGTCCGCCCAGGGGGCAAGCGGCGCCGTGGCACCAACCGCTGGTGGCCTCCAGAAGGGCCAGCTGGTCCGGGGTAGCTGCGCCGAGGTTGAACCAACCCAGGACCGGCCCCTGTGCCTGTCCCACTCGATGCGATGCGCCCGTACGGCCGGCCACAACCCAGCCGTCATCCGGGCCGGGACATCCCGTGGCGGTGTAGCTGGACGCAAGCTGAGGTTCCGAGGCCATCTCAGCCTCGTCGGAAGTGGAGCCTCTCCGGAACACGGCGACAGGATCGTGCGCGGCCCCTGGATTGAGCCAGGGAAACGCTGACCACACGCAGCCACTCCACTCGCGCAGGATCACCCGACGCGGCAAGCAACCGCCGTCCCCAGAGGAAGCCTGTACCACAGTTCGCACGGAGGCCAGGGCGAGTTGGGATGCTGCGAAGGCCGAGAGATGGGTGGCGCTGGCCGAGGCCACAGCGTAATGAAGCGAAGACGGTCGGGCCGGGTCCGAGACGTGCACGTCCCCATGCGCCGTGTCCACGGTGGAACCGGCGAGGAAGTGATGGGCCACAGCACCTATATGGTGCAGAGCACAAGGGTTGTCGGCCACGGGTACCCCCGCTCAGGGAACGATGACCAGGGAGTTGGCTTCACCGAACTCGTTGGTCGCGATCTCGCGGTTGTTGGGGTCCGAGCGCCACTTCCCATCCACGATGAACCGGTACTCGTGGTCCCCGCTGGTCAGGTCGACGCTGCATTCCCAGATCCCGTCAGGCCGTTTTGTCAGTGGCAACCCCTTCGTAGACCAGTCGCAAAATGTACCGGTGACCTGGACCGACTCAGCACCTGGAAAATTAACCACGAAGCGAACCCATTCCTTCTCTACTTCCGGACCGTGGAGCAAGGTTGCCCAGTGGTCCAGGGCTGTGATGGTCAGATCGACCTCCTGATCCACCACTTCCCGCGCCAGCAGACGGAAGTCCAAGGCACCCCTCGAATTGGCATCGTAGTGGATGACTGGCTGGCCACTGCCCGCGGCTTCCTTGCAGCGCACTGTGTGGTGAACGATGGTCTCGAGCAACTCCGTGCCGTAGTGCTCCTCCAGCTCCTCAGCCACGGAGTGCGCGAACCGCGTGCGTGTGTCGAAATCCGAGAGCAACAGGTGGGGGAGCAGATCGTGCTCCTTGGCCTCCCTCAGCACACCAAGTGTCTCTTTCAGCTTGCGCACAGCCTGGAGGCTATAACCGCTGGGATCAACCGGGATGATCGCCTCACCAGCGGCCAGCAAGGCATTGAATGTGAGCAGGCCGACACTGGGCGGGCAATCGATCAGGATGTAGTCGTACGGCAAAGCCGAGCGGCGCAGATTCCGGCTCAACCGCTCGTCCTTGTCCGGCTCGCGAGCCAGCAATTGTTCGACGGCGCTCAACTCCACTCCGGCCGGTACCAGGTGGAAACCGGGTGCGATCTCCAGAAATGTGTCCTCCACGAGGATGTCCGAGGTCATGTAGAGATCGTAGGTACTGAGGGAAAAGTCTCGTTCGAGGAAACCGTAGGCAAGCGTGGCGTGCCCTTGGGGATCGTTGTCTAAGAGCAGTACTTTCTTCTCGATCTGGGTGAGGGCTGCTGCGAGGTTCGTGGCTATGGTAGTCTTCCCACACCCTCCCTTCTGGTTGGCGAAGGCTATGACCCTCATCACGAATCCTTTCGTTCCGCTACCGGATAGCAGGCAGCTTGTTCGTGGGTCTTCCTCTCCTCCTGTCTTCCTTCGTCCGTAACTGTCTACTTATGGCCGTGTTAGGGCCAAGACACCAGAGCGAGCATACAAGTCCCCCCAGGGCTGTCAAGGCATATTCCGCTGATTCTGTTGAACATTACGTACAGTATGCTGCTGGAGAAGAAGCCGTTCCCGCCGTTCAGATCCCGAAGTGCCAGGCCACGAAATAGACGCCC
>CBDURX010000319.1:0-4030 GCA_965369485.1 uncultured bacterium
CGTGAACTACACACCCACGCTTCGCCACATCCAGGCGCGGGATTACCTCGGTAAGATCCGCGCCGCACTGCCGCGGGACGACGGCATCGACGCCATGTTCGCGGTCATCTCTACCTACCTGTCCGAACGTTTGCGAAACGGCTCCCGTCAGGACAGGTGGCAACCTATCAACCCAACCCGGATCAACCATGAATGATCCGGGTTAAACGAGGTAAGAAACCGTGAGTTACACCTTTCACACAACTCTGGAAACAACCTATGAAGAAGCCATAGCCAAGGTGACCGCCGCCCTGCAGGCCGAGGGTTTCGGCATCCTGACCGAGATCGACGTCAAGGAGACATTGAAGCAAAAGCTCGATGTGGATTTCCGGAAGTACATCATCCTCGGCGCCTGCAACCCTGCCCTCGCCTACCAGGCCTTGCAGGCCGAGAAGAATATCGGCGCCATGTTGCCCTGCAACGTCATCGTCCAGGAAAACGATGCCGGGCAGGTGGAAGTGGCGGCCGTCGATCCCGTCGCATCCATGCAAGCCGTGACAAACCGTGACCTCGCCGAGATCGCCACGGAGGTCCAGGGTAAGCTGAAAAAAGTGATCGACAACCTGGTCTGAGAACGAAAAGGCGGGCAACGATCTGATCCGAGCCGGACGGCGAGGTAGTGTGATGATCTTCCTGAAGGCGTGGATCGCGTGGAGTGTGATGGTACTGGCGGCCATCGGCAACGGCACTCTGCGCGAGAAGTACTTCACGCCGCGTTTCGGGGAGTATAACGGTCATGTGATCGGCTGCCTGACCCTGTCGCTGGCCGTGGTCCTGATCACCTATGTCTACCTGACCATCACCGGGCCGCTGACCCTACGCACGCTCAAGCTCGTCGGCTTGTTCTGGGTGCTGGTCAGCGTCGCCTTCGAGTTCTTCTTCGGGTACTTCATCCTGCGCGAGACCTGGGTCAGGCTGTTCGCAGATTACAACATCCTGAGGGGGCGCTTCTGGCTCCTGGTCCTCGGCAGCCAGGCTCTGGCCCCTGTCGTGGTGGGGCGTGTCATGGGTTACTGGAGTTAGCTCGGCGAACCTACGGCGCCGCCGCCTATCCTACCTGCCCGCGGGCCGTCACAGGCCGAGTTCGAGTTCGACCAGACTGCCGGCACTTACGGCTGGCCGGAGATCGATCAGACAGCCGGCCACAGTGACGACAGCTGGGATTGATCAGCGGGACATTCAAGAGAGATATCAAAGAGGCGACGGAGAGGGGCGGTTGCCCAGGGAGCGGCCCGGATACAGTGGTGTGTTTGCATCCCGGCGGGAGGCACCGCTTTCCGGCCAAATTCCCACCGCAGCCGGCTGTGTGAGCCGCGAAGCAGGGCGATACACAGCCCGCAGCGGTTTGCTGGGGCGGCCGCGGCGTGGTAGGATCCCGGGGCGGAAGATGAAAAGGGCGATAAAAAGTCCTTGTGGCTAGTCAAAAGTCCGTCGCCACAAAAACCATAAATAATTCGGGCCGCTGGGACCAATAATCTCGAGATACCAACATTGTAAAAGGACAGCGGAGGCGTTGCTCAATTAGCCGGATGTGGTTTGAAATAAGAATTGGCTGCGACAGACAGGTTTAGCCATCATCCTGACGTATAGGAAACCTTAGCACCCTTTTCCCCGTGCAGAAGTAAGCACATGGTTGTCACCTAACTCTGGCCCGCCGATATGCCGGTCATGAGAATCACCGACCCGGCGCCCCTGGGCTGGTTAGTGGACTTAGGCCAGGCGCCACCCTCGCCACCTCCCAGCGGCCCAACACCTGCACCGATCCACTCCATGCGGTCCGTTCCCGGTCAATTGTCCCCCGCCGCCGCCACCGACTGGGCCGGCCGACAACCACCGGCGCCACACCACCAGGCGTCCGATCACCGCCTCCCACGGCCCACGGGCCACCGGGATCCACCGTGCTCGGTGCCACTCTCCAGCGATCGCCGCAGACCACGGGCCCGGCCATCTATCGCCCACGCCGACCCGCCGCAACACTCCTGCACCGGACCGTCCGCGAGCACCTCGAGACCTACCTGGCCACCGCCGGTCACGACGAGGATCTCGCCCCCAATGTCCCCTTCCACGTCAAGACCGCCTTCCACGAATACCTTCGCTGCGGCATCCTCGCCCACGGCTTCGCACGCGCCTACTGCCCCGCCTGCGGCCACGACTTCCTGATCGCCTTTTCTTGTAAGGGCCGCGACATCTGCCCTTCGTGCGCGACGCGCCGCATGGTCGGGACCGCCGCCCACATGATCGACAACGTCCTGCCACGGGTGCCGTACCGCCAGTGGGTACTGTCGGCCCCCAAGCGGGTCCGCTGGCACATGCGCCAGAAGCCAGAGGTCACCAGCGGCCTGCTCAAGGTGTTCCTGCGCGCGGTCGAGACCACCGTGCGGCAGCGAAGTCCCGGCGCTCCGCCGCGGGCCCGGTTCGGCGCCGTGGCTTTCGTGCACCGCTTCGGCAGCTACCTCAACAGCCACGTGCACTTCCACGTGCTGGTGACAGACGGCGTGTTCAGCGGCGACGGCGACAGTGGCGCCGAGTTCCATCCGGCCTGCGCCCTGGACATTGCCGACTTCCAGACCGTACAGGCCAAGATGCGCCGCCGCGGCCTACGCTGGATGCATCGCCACGGCCACCTGGACAGCGCCGCCATCCATGCCCTCGACGCTCCCGACCACGCTGGCGGCTGGTCCGTGGACGCGTCCGTCACCATCGCCGACTGGGACCGCCATGGTCTGGAGCGTCTGGTCCGTTACTGTGCGCGCCCGCCGATCAGCCAGGAACGCCTGGGCCGCCTCGATGATCAGCACCTCCTCTACAGCCTGCGCAAGCCGACCCTCGACGGCCGCACCGAACTGATCCTGACACCGCTGGAGTTTCTGGACCGGCTCGCCATGCTGGTCTCCCCGCCCCGGATCCACAAACATCGTTACTGCGGGGTGCTGGCGCCGAACGCGCATCTCAGGCGGGCCGTCACCGAGACAGCCGGACCGGCCGGCGCGACGCTGCAGTTGCTGCAGGAAGCGCAGCAGAAGATGGGGTTGTCGGAAGCGGCCGCCGAACCGCCAGATGCCACCAAAGCCGATCCGGACAGGCCCCGGAGCGCCGCCGTCGGAGCAGCCGCCCGCTGTTGGGCTCTGCTACTGGCCAGGATCTTCGAGTGCCTGCCGCTATTGTGCCCCCAGTGCGGTAAGCCCATGCGGATTATCGCCTTCATCCTGGACCGCCCGGTGATCGAGCGGATCCTCACGCACATCGGCGAGCCGACCGAGGCGCCGCGGGTGCGGCCGGCGCGGGGACCGCCCCAGGCCGAGCTGGGATACGACCAGGTTGACCAGACGGTCGGGCAGGATCCGTGGCCGGAGATCGATCAGACGGCCGGCGGCGATACCTGGGACTGAACCTCCAAGCACTCACAAGGCTCGAAACCGAACCGCTCGGGGACCGATAGCGGTGGATGGACGGGTCTGCGCACTTCGGCACCAAATCGCCGGCTGAAGACAGGCTTTCGGCGTTTCAGGAGCTGCCGGGGCCCTTGCAGGCGCCGCCGAATGGACTTGGAGAGATCGCGTGTGGTAGAATCACAGCCCACCTGGGCACAGGGAGGGGCGGGACTATACGGTTGAAATTCCTATACCTAGGTCAGATACGGTGGCGCCGACATTGGCCACTGGTGTACGAGCTGTGCCGTGGACGAAGATGTCATCTGATATTCTTTGACGGACGCTATCAGGCGGATGACTTTGAACATCCGTTTATGCCCTGCGCGGATAATCGTAACCACACCGGTGGCATTGCGGACGGAATATTCAGAAGCCACAGGCTAAGAAACGCTTCACCGCTGAGCAAATCATCAACCATTGGACATTTCTAAAGTAGAGTTTTTGGCTTCATGAGCCCCGTGCGGTCGACCGAGATTCAACGCCGCAAATCGTCTCTACGTTTGTCGCATATGGAGGCGACGCTATACACCGGCAGGAATTCAAGTTTTTGTTCCGGCAGG
>CBDURX010000320.1:0-4027 GCA_965369485.1 uncultured bacterium
TTTCGATGTTGACCCGCATGATTGTCAGGGGTGGCTGGCTGACCAGCCACCTGAGCGTTTGGACCACAGCTTAAGGTAACCGGGCCGAGAAGGGAAAGCGGGAATGCGCAAATCACGCGTTCCAGCCGTGCTCGCGCTGGTCATGCTCGCCGCGGTCACTCCCGTCGCTATCGCCCAGGACGACGATTTCTGCGACCAGCTGTCGTAACGTTATTGCGGGAAGGAAATTAGCTTGCCTGACTGCGGCCTGACCTACATTCCGGGCATGACGGAGTCGGGTGCGTTGTGCTAGACTCGCTAACAGCTATGAGAGCATAGGTAACGGGCACGGTTTTTTACCCATGTGCGGGCGAGATGCGCACCGGAAGGAGGGTTGCAAGTCATGCAGGATGCTAAAGCACCCCAGGAAAATGAAAAGTTTCTGGCTGAATTCATCGAGCGCAACGCGGAAGAGCTAACCAAGAACTGGTTGCGTATTGTCCGCAATCATCAACTCACGCGCAGTTACGGGGCGTTCGACGAGGACAAGCTCTACGACCGCGCCCTCGCCGTATACACGCAGCTCGGCAGGTGGTTGAGCCGCGATGTCACCAAGGGCGATATCGAGACATCCTTCACTGCTCTGGGCACCATGCGCCGTCGCGAAGGTTTTTACCTGGCCGAAGTGATCCGCGCCCTCATCGTCACCCGGCGGGTTCTCTGGTTCCGGATCCAGGCGGAGGGATTGCTGGGCAATGTCATGGATCCTCAGATGGCTCTGGATCTCAACAACCGTGTGGTCCTCTTCTTCGACCGAGCCATGTACTTCACGACCCTGGGTTTCGAACGCCAGTAAGCATGCCTGCCCGCGGCGGGTTTTCAGGCGTGATCAGGGTTTGACGGCGTGAGAGGGTTTTGACCTGTGACGAGTCTTCACTCCTTCTCTTGCGAGCCTCGTGGCCACTCCTTGACGTAGACGTCCTGTTTAGCGAAGGGGATCTCGACACCCATCGCGTTGAAGGTCTTGTAGACCTTTTCGTTGAGCACGTCCAGCACCCGCCCGCGGTATACCGGCCGTTCGATCCAGGCCAACAGCTCAAAACGCAAGCCGGAGCCGCCGAATTCCCGGAAACGGACCCGTGGTGCCGGACTGGCGACCACGTGATCCACGCCCTCGACGCAGGAGAGCAGGATATCCCGGACCTGGTCCACGTCGCTGCCGTAGGCGACGTACACCTCGACTCGCACCCGCATCTTCCGGTAGGGACCACCGGCCTCGTTGATGATCTGGGCGTTGGCGATCACGGCATTGGGCACGGTGACCTCCACGTCGTCGCGTGTGAGCACGCGACAGGTACGAACGCCAATATTGGTGACCATACCTCGCAACCCACTGTCCAGGATAATGAAGTCACCGATCTTGAACGGGGCGTCGGTGAGCAGGAAGATGCCGGCGATCAGGTTGGCCAGGGTGTCCTTGGCCGCGAAGCCGATGGCGATGCCGGCCACACCGGCCGAGGCGAACCAGTGGGCGGGATTGATTTTCCAGGCAATGAACAGAAAGTAGGCGATGCCGCCGTAAACGAACACCTTCCACGTGATGTGCAGCAGAGGCAGGGTCTGAGGCTGGATCCAGGTCAGCTTGTCCTGGTTGCGGCTCATGGCGTTCAGGAAATGGTCGCCCACGCGCAGGGAGGCCATGCCCCACAGGAGAATCATGAAGGTCTTGAGAATGCCCAGCAGTGCGAACTGTGTACTCTCCCTCAGGAGCAGGGAGTCGATGGACCAGGCAAGTCCGATGAGGATGATGGTGATGGATACGGGGTTGCGTAAGCTGCGGATGATCTCGTTGTCCAGAGTGGTGGATGATTTCCGGGCAATCTTCAAGAGGACGGGGATCACGAGGAGCTGGACGATGGCAACCAACAGCACGGCGATCACCATGATCAGACCCACCCTGAAGGCCGGCTCCGATACATGGCTTAGGAGGTAGTCGACGAACTTCGGCATGATCGGTTTCGCGATGGGCTCAGCCGAAGTGGCGAACCCGGGAGTGAAGATCCAGCCAGTCAATCTTCAAGCCACGGCAGATCCACACCGGCTGGTCGTTTTCGTAGGGCATACAGTAGCCGCAATCGGTGGTGGCGGCTAGCTCGACTTCCATGAAGACCGCCGATGGCTTCGCCGAACAGAGCCTATCGGCTATAAGATTTGGCGACCCGGCCAGCATACCAGTTTTTGTCCCCCATGATCTGACAGCTACATCCGATTCATTGACAAAAAGTATCAAGTATAAAAAATTATTGAATTTATGTGATTTCTCCAGCATAATGCGAGTGTCAGGTGAGAGACTGAGATCCGGTACGGATTTTTCCATAGAGTTGTGAGTTCCGTTGCTCGATCAGTTCCTTGGTGAGTTGCTAGGTGTAGGGAGGTCTCTCGTGAACACGCGCAATCTGGTCGTATCTCTCTTGTCGATTCTTCTCCTGGTAGTTTTCCTGTCCGATATGTCCCAAGCCCGCAATCCCATCCGGCGTGATTTCTTCGACGTCTATACGACAGCGGAAGGGTCGCGGCTGGACGATCTGCCCAGTAACAGTGGGCACTGTGGAGTCTGCCACTTCGACTTCGACGGCGCTGGGCAGCGCAATCCTTACGGTGTCGCGGTGGAGGTGGCCATCAATTCCGGGATGTATACGACCAATGAGGAAGCGATCTTTTCCCTCGACGGTGAGGATTCAGAAAACGACGGTTTCACCAATGGAGTGGAGATCACCGACACGGTCAACTTCACCAACACGCCGACCTTTCCCGGTCTGAAAGCCACGAATCTGGGCAGTGTCCTGAACGTGGACCTGGCCGATATTCAGGATCACCTGACGCCGTCCGGTAGCGAGGACACGACACCACCCGATGTCCTGGTGCTGTCGCCCAACGGCGGGGAGAATTTCGGTGCCACGACCGTCCATTCCATCAGCTGGAGCGCGACGGACGAGAGCGGCATTTCCCACGTGAACATCTATCTGAGCGACGATGGGGGTCTGAGCTTCCGTCCGGTCGCCAGGGGTCTGCCCAACGACGGTAGTTACAGCTGGTTCGTACCCAACATGCCTGGCTCGAACAACCTGATCGAGGTCGAGGCCTTTGACAATGCGGCCAACGGAGGCTCCGACACCAGTGATGTCACCTTCAGTATCGATCCTCTGGCTGGTGGCGTGATCCCCACGACCTTGCGCGATTTCGAGATGGCCGGCACACAGCCTCTCGAGAGCGGCATCCTGGAGGATCCCGGTGTCAGCTGCGTGATTTGCCATGGGGAATACGACCACGTCGTCGAGCCCTGGCACACGTGGCGGGGCAGCATGATGGGGCAGGCCATGCGCGATCCGTTGTTCCTGGCCACCATGGTCGTGGCCGAGCAGGACGCCCCTTCGTCCGGAGACCTCTGCCTGCGCTGTCATACACCCGGCGGCTGGCAGGAAGGGCGCTCCACCGACACCACCGGCGGCATGTTGACCGCCACGGACCGACAGGGCGTGCAGTGTGATTTCTGCCACCGCCAGGTCGATCCCATCTACCAGCCCGGGATCAGCCCCATGGAGGACGTGGCCATCCTGGACGAACTGGACGCTCTGCCCCTGACCTACGCCAACGGCCAGTTCGTGACCGACCCGGACCCCGTCCGGCGCGGCCCCTACGCCGACGCCGTGGCCAGCCACCCGTTCCTGGAGTCGCCGTTTCACCGCAGCGCGGACATCTGCGGGACCTGCCACGACGTCAGCAATCCCGCCTTCGTGCTGGGAGGCAACCCGGCCGAGTACGTGCCTCACGATTTCGACACACCCCATCCCGACGGTGATCTGCGCAACATGATGCCGGTCGAACGCACCTTCAGCGAGTGGACCATGAGTGAGTATGCAGCCACGGGAGTGTACGCACCCCAGTTCGCCGGGAACAAGCCGGACGGCATCGTATCCACCTGCCAGGATTGCCACATGCGGGACGTTAGCGGGGCGGGAGCCAACGAGCCAGGCACGCCCGTGCGCAC
>CBDURX010000321.1:0-4024 GCA_965369485.1 uncultured bacterium
ATACCCGTGGGTGGATTCAGACTCGCCAGCGAGTTACTGAGCGAAGTCTGGCAGTACGACGAGAAGACGGCGGTCTATTTCGACTCCTGGCGGCTACGCGGTCTGATCCTCCTGAAGCGGGGGGGGCTGCTCGCACCCGCCTGGCTGGCCGGCGTTGTTTTCGAGCAACTGGCAGCCGGCGACATGCCGGAGACCTACAACCAGGCTGGGCTGCGGGTGGGGCTGGAGTACTACGGAACAAGCCTCATCATCTCCACGACCATCGAGTACGGACTGCGGAATTACAACCTCGACACGTTTGAAGTAGACCAGGAGAACAACTCTCTCCAGAGTGATGAGTTGCCGATATTCACTTACAGCGATTTCCACTACTGGGAGCTGTGGTTGATGTTCACTTGGTCCCTGTCGCACCATCTGTCGCTGGATATCATGGCCAACTACCAGCCGGAGAAACACGTCGCGGAGCTGGACGATGCGTCACTGGCCTACGGGAGCGTGCGGCTCGTCTGGCGACCCTGAATAGATTGGCTCTCTGGCCTCTTTCCTCACGTGCCGCTGCCTGTTAAAATGCTGCCCATCTGCCCGTTTCTGTTCGGCGCGTAGCGCGGTTGCCAGATCCGGGCGCGCGCTCGCACCCAGAGTCACTGTCTGGACCGGAGGTCGCCGTGTCCGCCTGGTCGTTTGCCAGAGCGACGCTCTTGAATCCGCGCTCCCCGGCCTGTCTGTGGCGGCATCCGTTGCAGGCGGGACGGTTGGTGGTTGGCGGTTTTCAGAACACTCTGCTGGCGTGGCGTGAGCGATGGCCGGGCGCCGAGAGGCATGCCTGCCCGGTGTGCGGTTGGCATGGGCGCCACTTTCGTACTTTTCTCTCCGCGGACGAGGTCATCCCACATTGCATCTGTCCCGGCTGCGGCTCCTTTGACCGGCATCGTCACCTGGTGCTGGGCGTGCGGGACGAGCTCGACCGGCAACTGCAAGGGAAGCCGCGAATCATACTCGCTTTCTCCCTCTCACCCGCCATGCGCCTGCTCCTGGAGAGAGAGGGATTACCGCGCTGCTTCCGCTCTGACATTGCCGTGGGCGACCACCGCTTCGCCCCCGATTTCATCTCCGATCTGCGCAGTGTCGGCATCGTCTCCGAGTCCATCGACTGGATCTTCTGCAGTCATGTTCTGGAGCACGTCGCAGAACTGGACGCCTGCCTTGCCGAGATGATGCGGTTGCTGCGACCGGGCGGGATGGCGTGGATCCAGGTCCCTTGCGAACCGGACCTCGTGCACAGCCATCGTATCGAGATCGATCCGGAACGGGCCCATGCCCACGCTTGGCGGTTCGGACATGATTTCCGGCGGTTGCTGGAAAGAGTGGCGTGGGGGGTCGAGGAGATCGTGGCCGTCGACAGCCTGGACAGAGTAACCCTCCGGTACCACGGCATCGATCCCACGGAACGGTTCTGGATCGCCCGGAAAGTGTGAACCGCCAGCCGCCGCATCCTGGTCGCGGCCACCGCGGCCACCGCGCACGCGGCGGGTAACCTAAGTACTCGTTATGTCTTACCGGACCTTTCGCCTTGCTGACGTGCGTGTTATCTTCTAGCCCGGATCTTTCCTGAATCCCGGCCGGGATTCCGTCCCGGCCGCCTTTGTTCCGGTCCCGAGTGAGGATGTCCATGGCGGAAATCACCAAGCGCTCCGAGGATTACAGCCGTTGGTACCAGGACGTCATTCAGGCCGCGGAGCTGGCCGATCACAGCCCCGTGCGGGGCTGCATGGTGATCCGCCCCAACGGGTACGCCATCTGGGAGAATGTCCAGCGTATCCTGGACGACAAGTTCAAGGCACTGGGGCATGTCAACGCCTACTTTCCCCTGCTGATCCCCAAGAGCTTTCTGGCGCGCGAGGCCGAGCACGTGGAGGGCTTTGCCAAGGAGTGCGCCATCGTCACACATCACCGCCTGAAGACTACCAAGGTCGATGGCAAGATCTCCCTCGTTCCGGATCCTGAATCCGCCCTGGAGGAGGAGTACATCATCCGGCCCACCAGCGAGACCATCATCTGGGACATGTATCGCAAGTGGATCCAGAGTTACCGGGATCTGCCTGTCCTGATCAACCAATGGGCCAACGTGATACGCTGGGAGATGCGGACCAGGATGTTCATACGCACCACCGAATTCCTGTGGCAAGAGGGGCACACGGCCCACGCCACGGCCGCGGAGGGACGGCAGGAGACCCTGTCCATCCTCGAGGTCTACCGTTGGTTCGCCGAGGAATTCCTGGCCATGCCGGTCATCGTCGGTGCCAAGTCGCCGCGGGAGCGTTTCGCCGGGGCGGTGGAGACGTATTCCATCGAGGCCATGATGCAGGACAACAAGGCGTTGCAGGCAGCCACCAGCCATGATCTGGGCCAGAACTTCGCCCGGGCGTTCGACGTGACATTCCAGGACGCCGACGGCAATCGTGACCATGTCTGGGCCACGAGCTGGGGACTCTCCACGCGTATCATCGGCGCCCTGATCATGAGTCACAGCGACGACAATGGTCTCGTCCTGCCACCGCGCATCGCCTGGCGGAAGGCGGTCGTGGTGCCCATCTGGAAGAACGACGCGGAGAAGAGTCAGGTGGTGGAAGCAGCCCACCGGACGGCCGACTTGTTGCGTGGAGAGTTGGGGTACGTCGAGGTGGACGATCGGGACAAGATGCGCCCCGGTTGGAAGTACAGCGAGTGGGAAGCCAAGGGTGTGCCGTTGCGCATCGAGATCGGGCCCCGTGACGTGGCCGCCGGCCAGGTGATGCTGGTGGCGCGCCACGACCGCAAGAAGCAGCCGGTTCCACATGACGGCGTCTTGGCGGCGGTGGGCGCAGAGATGCAGAGGATCCAGACCGACCTGTTCCAGGCTGCCTCGCGGCGTCGCGAGGCAGCGACTCATCGTATCGACAGCTGGAACGATTTTGTCGATCTTTTTAAGGGTGAAGGCGGCTTTGCCTGGTGCCACTGGTGCGGGGACGATGACGTGGAGGAGAAGATCCAGGAAGAGACCGGTGCGACCATCCGGAACATACCTCTGGAGCAGGAAGAGGAAGAGGGAGTCTGCGTATACAGCGGCCGGCCGTCGCAGGGTCGAGTCTTATTTGCACAGGCTTACTGATAGGGTGGGGTAGCCACGGGACGGATAGCCATGTCCCGAGAGTTGTACGTGCGGCTGCCAGGCAGCGCGTGAGCCGGCGCCCTCGAAGGAGGCAGAACCATGAATACAGTGTGGACGGATCAGGAGATCAAGGAACGCATGCTCCTGAAGGTCGGCCTCGCCGAGATGCTCAAGGGCGGGGTGATCATGGATGTGACCAATGCTGAACAGGCCAAGATCGCCGAGGAGGCCGGGGCAGTGGCCGTGATGGCTCTCGAGCGCATCCCCGCCGACATCCGTGCCGACGGAGGCATCGCCCGTATGTCTCAACCCCAGATGATCAAGCAGATCCAGGACATCGTATCTATCCCGGTCATGGCCAAGGTTCGCATCGGGCACTTCGCCGAAGCGCAGCTCCTCGAAGCACTTGGTGTCGACTTTGTCGACGAGTCGGAAGTGCTCACACCGGCCGACGAGGCTCATCACATCGACAAGTTCCCCTTCCGGGTGCCGTTCGTGTGCGGGTGTCGAGACCTCGGCGAGGCGCTGCGCCGTATAGGTGAGGGTGCGGCCATGATCCGCACCAAGGGAGAAGCCGGCAGCGGCAACATCGTAGAGGCCGTCCGTCACATGCGTAAAGTGCAGGACGGGATCCGCCGTCTGACTAATCTACGACCCGATGAGATGATGGCCGAGGCCAAGCAGCTGGGCGCGCCATACCACGTTCTGCTAGAGACCGCGCGGCTGGGCAAGTTGCCGGTGCCCAACTTTGCCGCCGGTGGTGTGGCGACGCCGACCGACGCATCCCTCATGATGCAGCTCGGCGCCGAGTCGGTCTTCGTGGGCAGCGGTATCTTCAAGAGCGAGGATCCCAAGCCGCGCGCCGAAGCCATCGTG
>CBDURX010000322.1:0-4015 GCA_965369485.1 uncultured bacterium
CGGCGATGGTTTGGCCACGCCGTTCTTGGACGCGTCGTTCGACATCGTCTTCCACCAGGGTTTGCTGGAACACTTCCGCGACCCGGTACCACTGCTGCATGAAAACTTCCGCGTCTTGCGTCCCGGCGGGTTCCTGGTGGTCGACGTGCCGCAACGCTACCACTACTACACACTGGGCAAGCGGGTTCTCATCAAGCTGAACAGATGGTTTGCCGGCTGGGAGACCGAGTTCACCGTCGGCGAGCTGGAAGGCTTAATGAGGGAGAGAGGGCTGGCGATTGCGCACAGTTACGGCGATTGGATGGTGCCGGGACTATGGTACCGAGCCCTGCGGAAAATTCTCTTGACGCGTCTGGGGCTGCGTCTTCCCATGTATCCGAACCCGATCCCACCGCTTTCTCGTCTCGCCGTGGCCTGGCGGACCTGGTTTGGTCGCAAAAGGTTTTCCCTCTACACCACACCGACCATCGGTGTCGTGGGACACAAATCGGAGGTGACGCACTGAGGATCCTCGCCGTGAACTGGCGCGACATCCGTGACCCGCTGGCCGGTGGGGCGGAGATCCATCTCCATGAGATATTGCGCTACTGCGTAGCCCAAGGTCACGAGGTCGACCTCGTGGTGTCCTCGTATCCCGGCGGTGAGTCCACGGGCCAGATCGACGGGGTGCAAGTGCATCGCCGCGGCCACTGGCTGGTGGCCAACTACGTGCTGCCTGGCGTGGTGCGCGATCTCTTGCGCCGTCATGACTACGACTTGCTGGTGGAAGACATCAACAAGATTCCTTTCTACACACCATTGTACCGGCGCGGGGTGCCACTCTTGGCGGTCGTCCCCCACCTGTTCGGAACGACGGTTTATCGTGAGGCCAACCCTTTTTCGGCGACCTATGTCTGGGCGGCCGAGCAGGCCATCCCCAGGGTCTATGGCGACGTGGACTTCGAGGTGATCAGCCCGTCGACCAAGGACGACCTCGTCACGCGCGGCATAGAACAGGAGCGGATCCGCACTATTTTCTGCGGCGTCGACCACGCGCGGTTCACTCTGGACGATCCACCGCCGCGCAACGAGACTCCGCTGGTGGTGACCTGGAGCCGCTTGCGTCGCTACAAGTGCATCGACGTGGCCATCCGTGCCTTCGCCATCATCGCCGCGCAGCTGCCCGCGGCTAAAATGCAGATCATGGGACGGGGACCCGACGAGGACCGCCTGCGCCGGCTGGTGACCAAGCTTGGCCTGGACGAGAAGATCACTTTCCGGGGTTTCCTACCCTGGGAGGAGCTGGTGCGAACCCTACACCGTAGCCACGTGTTCCTGAACCCCAGCCCCAAGGAGGGATGGGGACTGACGGTCGTGGAGGCCAATCAGTGTGGTGTGCCGGTGGTGGCGAGTGACCGTCCTGGCTTGAAAGACTCGGTGGTGGACGGCGAGACCGGTTACCTGGTTCCGTTCGGGGATCCAGAAGCCTTCGCACGGGTCGCCTTGCGCCTGCTGACCGAGCCGGAGCTGTGGCACTCTGTCCATGAGGCGGCCAAGCAGTGGGCTGGCAGTTTCAGCTGGGAGCGATGTACCCGGGAATCCCTGGCCTATTTCCAGGCGGTGGCGGAGCGCACAGCCGATGGCCAGGTCGGAAAGGTTCGCCCATGAGCGGCCGCCGCTGGGGAATCTTCGCGGCCAAGCTGGCCGTCAGTGCCCTACTGATGTGGTTACTGCTCAGCCGCCTTTCGCTGGTGGAGATAAGGGCGGCTCTGGCCCACCCGCGCTGGTCGTTGCTGGCTGCCGCCCTGGCGGTGTACGGCCTGTCTGCCGTGGGCGGGGCCGTGCAGTGGGCCTGGATCCTCCGCGTGGCCGGCATCGTGACGCCGGCGCGTGAGTTGCACCGGCTCTACCTGATCGGCCTGTTCTTCAACAATTTCTTGCCGGCCAACGTGGGTGGCGATGCCGTGAAGATATACGACCTGGGTCGCCGGGAAGGGCAGCCGATGAAGGTCTTCTGCGCCACCCTCCTGGACCGCTTGCTCGGTTTGTGCAGCTTGACCGTGCTGGCCCTTGTCGCCGTGTCCATCGCTACCGTTCGCATGACTACCTTGCCCCCCGTGTACCCCCTGTTCGTGGCCATGGTGGCCTTGTTGGCGCTACTGGTGGTGCTACTCTCGGGCAGGATTTCCAGCCGCGTTCCGACACTGTTGCGTCGTTTCGGGCTGAACAGGGCGGCGGAACGGTACGCGGGGATCATGACCGAGTTCCAGTTGTACCGCACCCGGGAACGTTGGTTCGGGATCATCTTCCTGTTCGCCCTGGTCGTGCAGACCCTGCGGGTACTGACCCACATAGTCGTGGCTTTCGGCCTGGGCATCGTGTTGACTGGTGAACAGGCGTTGCAGCTGTTCGTGCTGGTGCCGCTGCTGGGGGTCCTGATCGCCTTGCCCGTGAGTATCAACGGCATCGGGCTGCGGGAGTCGGCCTCCGCCGTCATCTTCACCTTCGCCGGTATTGCGCCCCAGAACGCCGTGGCCATGGAGTTGACCGCCTACCTGGTGCAGGTGAGCTTCAGTTTCGTGGGTGGAATTCTTTTCTGGCGGGGCCGCCGCGCGCGCAGCGGGTAGTGGCTGGCGGAGGTTGGCGCTGCAACCGCGCCGATGGTAGGAACCTGAGCGCACCCAGGGTTGTTGCCCTGTATCGACTGTGTTAGATTTCGTGCTTCGAAACCAGACGTTGTCTTCCATCGCTCCAGAAGGGGGAATCTTGACCTCGCCATGGTACCGCCGTCCCCAGATGTGGATCGCCCTGGTGGTGTTCCTGGTGGCCCTGGGTGTCTACCAGGCCACTGTCTCGCCGACGATCAGTTTCTGGGATTGCGGCGAATTCATCACCACAGGCCACATTCTCGGCATTCCCCACCAGCCTGGTACTCCCCTCTACGTGCTGGTGGCACGCTGCTTCGATATTGTTATCGGCTCTCCCGATATCACCAAACCAGCCCTGAAGACAGCCGCCGCCATCAACTTCGTATCCTCTCTCTTCAGTGCCCTGGCGGTGATGTTCATCTACTTGATCGTGTTGAACCTGGCCCGACGGGCGGACCCGGACAGCGGTTGGCTGGCCCACGTGGGTGGTGTGGTCGGCGGTCTTTTCCTGATGCTCAGCGAGACGTACTGGAACAACGCCATTGAGGCCGAAGTCTACGGGTTAGCCGCATTCATCATGAGTTTCGTGACCTGGCTCGGTCTGCGCTGGTACGACGCCTGCGCCCAGAAGCGCAGCGATCTTCTCCTCTACCTGATCATCTACCTGCTTGGCATGGGAGTGGGCTTCCATCTCGGGTCGTTGCTGGTGTTTCCCGGCATCCTGATCATGGGGCTGCTGGCGCGGCAGCGCAAGCTGCCGGTTGCCGATTTCCTGATTCTGACCTTGGGGCTCGGCTTGTTCATCCTGTGGACCCAACCGCAGGAACGGAGTTTGCCTGTTGTCACTTTCTTCACCTACGGGCACCTGTTCAAGTTTTCGGCCGTGGTCTTCGTGGGCGGGTTGATCTGGCGTAGCGTGGGTGGGCACCGTTTCGCCCTGATCGGTTGCAGCCTGTTCCTGCTGGGGCTGACGGTCCACCTGTTCATGTTGATCCGCGCGCCTCTCGATCCCGCCATCAACCAGTCTCAGCCAGACAACCTGACGACGCTGATCGAGGTACTGCGACGCGAGCAATATCCACCCATGGATTTCTTCAAGCGACAGGCCAACTTCGGCTGGCAGATCAGTTTCTACTACAATTACTTCATCCAGCAGTTTTATTTCCTCGGCGACGGCCACGGTTTCCTCGCCCGGACCGCGACCTTCATCGGCCCGGTGTTCCTGGGGTTGCTGGGGATCTTCCACGGCATTCGCCGGGCGCGGCCTGTGATCTGGCTCCTGGTGGTCAACTACCTGATCAACGCCGACCTCCTGAATCTCTACCTGAACTTCACCGATCACGAAGTGCGTGAGCGCGACTACTTCTTCTTTGCCGCGTTCATGTTCT
>CBDURX010000323.1:0-4007 GCA_965369485.1 uncultured bacterium
GCAACAACATGCTGATCGGTGGGATCAACGCCTTCACGGGCGAGACCGGCAAGACCAAGGACCAGCTCAGCGACGAGACCGGCAAGTCCGTGCCCGACACTGCTCGCCACTACAAGGCCGAGGGCAAGCGGTGGGTCGTCGTGGGCGACGAGAACTACGGTGAGGGCAGCAGCCGCGAGCACGCCGCCATGAGCCCCCGCCACCTCGGCGCCGCCGCGATCATCACCCGCAGCTTCGCGCGCATCCACGAGACGAACCTCAAGAAGCAGGGCATCTTGCCGCTGACCTTCGCCGATCCGGCCGACTACGAAAAGGTGCGGGAGGATGACAAGATCAGCTTGCGGGGACTGAAGGAGTTGGCTCCGGACAGACCCATCACGACACTCCTGCAGCACAGTGACGGCAGCAGCGATGAGATCTCCTTGAATCACACCCTGACCGAGGAACAGATCTCCTGGTTCCAGCAGGGATCAGCCCTGAACAAGATCAAGACGATGTGAGATTGACATGATTCTCATCGCTGCGTTGATCTTGGGCAGTCTCGTCCCGGCTGCCGTCGTTCCCTCAGTCACCGCAATGGACAGCCTGGTTGCAGGTAAGACCTCCGGCGTCACTGCTATACGCAACTGCACAGTGATCGACGTGTCCCGAGCCGGCAGCGCCACCGACGACATCCTCGACGCGGTGGTCGTGATAAGCGGCGACAAGATCAGTGCGGTCGGCCCCGCGGACAGGGTCACCATCCCGGCAGGCGCCGAGATCGTCGACGGTGGTGGTGGATATCTGGTCCCCGGCCTGATCGACGGTTTCGCGGCGTTGAACCACCAGGCGCATGCCAACGCCTACCTCTACAGCGGCGTGACCTCCATCCTCGGCGTCGAGAGCACGCGCCGGGGTCCGCTGGACCTGGATTCCGACCCGTCTCCACACGTCTACCGCCTGGGCGAGGTGGGTTACGAGCCCGCTCCCCTGCCGGATCTCCTCGCCGACCTGGAATCCCAGCACGAGCACGGCATGGATGTGGTGCTGTTGATGTACAGGATCGAGCCGGAACAGATGGGACCTCTGGTCGCCCGTGCCCAAGAGCTGGGTCTGGCCACCATCGGTGAACTCGCCCGCACAACATACGCCCGCGCAGCCGCCAGCGGTGTCGACGCCTTCGTCCACACCTCCCGTTACTCCCTGGACCTGGCTCCGGAGGAGCTGCGCCGCGGCGTTGCAGAAGAACCGTTCAGCAACGACCTCGCCAGTGCCAAGTGGCAATACTATAAACTGCTGACCAGTTTGGCCGCGGACAGTGCCAGAACCATGGCCCACGGGCGCCGCATGGCCGAGGGTGGCGCTGCATTGATGCCGACCTTCAGCCTTGGTTACTTGGACCGGCCCGGCCACGCCAACCCCTGGCGCGAGCCCGTGGCCGCCATCATCGATCCACGTGACATTCACTGGCCCGCCGCTCAGGAAACCGGTGAGCACACCTATCCGCAGGCCGAGACCAAGGCCTACCGCGACCTGGCCCTGGTCGAGTTCGCCCTGGACCGGGCCTATTTCCGGGCCGGCTGCAGGTATCTGGCAGGCAGCGGGACCGATGTCTGGGGCACCATGCCGGGCATCTCCCTGCACCACGAGCTGGAGGCGCTGAGCGCCATCGGCCACACGCCGCGACAGGCGCTGGCTGCGGCCACAAGCAACTTCGCCGCGGCGTTCGGTTGGCGTGAGGTCGGTGAGGTCGCGGCCGGCCGCCGCGCCGACCTGCTGCTGCTGGGCTCGGACCCCCGACTGGACGTGCACAACCTCCTGGACATCAGCGACATATGGCTGGCCGGTCGCCGGCTGAACCGCTCGCGCTTGCTGGAACCTGTTCCCCTGGCGGACGGGCAGCTGGTTGCACGGGAGGAAATGGACATCCCGGCCGACTTTCTGGACGAAGACGGCGCTCTCCGTGAGGAGTTCGCCTACTTGAGCCGAGTGCGAATGGCCGAGATCACCTACATCAGCGACACTCTGCGAGTCGCGGGTCATCTGGTGGTCCCCGCGGAACCAGGCTCGTACCCGTGCGTGATCTACAACCGTGGCGGCAACCGCGAGTTCGGGGCCAACTCGCCCCGGCGAGTCGTGCGCCGACTGGCCCGCTACGCCAGCTGGGGATACGTGGTCGTGGCCAGCCAGTACCGGGGCAATGCGGGCGGTGAGGGGCAGGAGGAGTTCGGCGGGATCGACGTGAACGACGTGCTGAACCTGATTCCGTTGCTGGAATCTTTGCACGACCGTGCCGATCCGTCCCGCATCGGCATGGTCGGTTTCAGCCGCGGGGGGCTGATGACTTACCTCGCCCTGGCGCGGAGTGACCGCATGGCGGCGGCTGTCGTGGGCGCCGGCGTGGCGGACAGTTTCTTCGGTATCGAGGAACGGCCGGAAATGGAAGAGTACGTCTACTCGGAGTTGATCCCGGGCTACTGGGAAAACAAGGAGGCGGTCCTGGCCGCCCGGTCACCCATCTTCTGGCCGGAAAAGCTGTGCAAGACCACTCCGATCCTCTTGCTACACGGCAGCGCCGACTGGCGGGTAAATCCCACCGAGGGGCTGCGCATGGCCCGAGCGTTGTATGATTGCCGACACCCGTTCCGCTTCGTCTTCTTCGAGGGGGGTGACCACGGGCTGACGGAGCACCGCACGGAGATGAATCGATTGATCAAGGACTGGCTGGACCGCTACGTGCGCGATCGTGAAACGTGGCCGAGCCTCGAGCCTCACGGAGACTGATCCACGCTCATCCCTGTCACTGAAATCGCGAGGTCGAACGATCGCAGGCGTCGAAGTGTGTCAGAGTGCGTCGACGAATGCATCGGCCAGATCGGCGGCAGTGGTCCGGTTCAGAGACGGGTTGATCTTCAGCGTGAAGAGTCCTCCGCCATTGGCGGGCGGTCGCAAGTGTATGTTGCGCTTGGCCAGGCGCTGGCGGAACCGTTCCGGCTCACTGCTATTGACTCGCAGGTGGCAAATGTTGGTGCCGTGGGGAACCCGCTCCAGGGTGAAGGAGTCGTTCCGAGACAGCCGGGTGAAGAACTCCTCGGCGAGTTCGAGCGCCCGGCCGTACTCGGTGAGGAAGCCATCCAGGTATTGCAGGGCAACGGCGGCAAAGGGCCAAACCAGCGGCATGCCTCCCCCGAACATCCGCCGCGCGTGGAACAGGTTCTCGGTGAATGTGCGTGGGCCGGCGAGAATGGCCCCGGACGCCGCGTTGAAACACTTGTAGAGGGAGACATAGACGGTGTCGAACAGGGCGGCGAACTCCGCGGGAGCGACACCGGTGTGGACCGCAGCTACCGGCAACCGGGCACCATCCAGGTGAAGCTTGATGCCCTCGGTCCGGGCGAGGTCGGCGATCTCGCGCATCGATACCAGATCGAACATGGCATTGGCGAGGCGGCGCACCGGTGACTCGATGACGATCACACCGACGCGGGTGGTCACTCTTCCGGCCCGGGTCCTGGCCAGCACTTCTTCCACCTCTTGGCGGGTAAAGCTCGCCCGGCCGGGCGCCAAAGGGATCAAGTTCAAGCCGCTGAGGGTCTGGACGCAGTCGCCCGAGTCGTTGTACAGGTGGCTCTCGGCCGGGACGATCACCTTGCGGCGACGGCCAGCCAGCTCGCGGACGGCGACATGGTTGGCCAGGGTACCGGTGGGCATGAAGACGGCGCTCTCCATGCCCAGCCAGCGAGCGAATCCCTCTTCCAGCTCCGCTACGACGCCACCCCGCGAGTAATAGTCCGGCTCGATGTTTCCCGCCTCGGCCAAGAGATCCAGCTGGCGGGAGTACTCCCGGGGAGTCAACGACAGACCGTCCCCGAACAGCTTGACCGCACTCTGCAAGGTGGACAAGGTAGCCGTGTCGTTCTGCGTGGTTTGCGCTGCGCTCCTCGCCACCCCAGGTTCGAACGCCGAGTCGCCGGCAGCAACCAGTGCTGCCGCGGTGCCATATTTCAGGAACTCTCTTCTGCACACCA
>CBDURX010000324.1:0-4004 GCA_965369485.1 uncultured bacterium
GGGTTGACGCTCGGAATGATCCTGACCCATCTGAGCCTGGTTGGTACACTCCACGCCGCCGTCTCGTTACGGCCGCCTGGCGCCGCCGAAGCAGAGGAAGGCCGCGATCTCTACGCCACGGGGCAATACGAGGAAGCATTACAGGCCTTCGAGACGGCTCGCGCCATCAACCCGGACGAATCACGCCTGAGTCTCGCCGTGGGTGAGACGCTGTTCGAGCTCGGCCGGTATGACGAGGCACTCCGGGAGTTCCGCCGGTCTCTGGCCCTTGCCCACTCCCCGGATCTGCAGGCCGAGAGTCTGTACAATGCGGGGACGAGCTGGCTGGCCCAGGACGATCCTGCCCAGGCGGCCGAGGCGCTGCTGCGTTCCCTGCAGCTGGATGCGGACCAGTTCGACGCCTTGCACAATTTGGAAGTGGCTCTGCAGCGGATGGAGCAGAGGGAGCAGCAGCAGGACCAACAGCAGGAGCAGCAGCAGGACCAAGAACAACAGGATCAAGAGCAACAACGGCAGGACCAGGAGCAAGGTCGGGACCAACAGGAGCAGGGACAAGAACAGCAGCAACAGCCACCACCAGAGCAGCAGGAGCCTCAGGATAGACAGGAGCCGGATGATCAGTCGGACGACACCGGATCCGAGAAACCTTTTCCGCCCCCCGAGGGAGACCAGGAGCAGATGAGTCCTGAGGAGGCCATGAGTCTTTTACGTGCTCTGGACCGCGACGAGGAACAGCTGAAGCACTCGATCCAGCAGCGGCTACGGGGTGGTAAGCCCAAGAGTGGGAAACGATGGTAGTGAACCCCTACAGTTGTCAGTTTACAGCCGAGCCTCGACACGGGCGCGGTCGGGTCCGGCTCGCTGCTGTAATATGCTGCTGCCTGCTGGCGATACCGGTCACCTCCGGCGCTGTGACCTTCCGGGCTCAGGTGGACCGGACCCGGGTTTCGCCGGGGGATCAGATCACCTTGAAGGTCACTCTTGAAGGGGACGACCAGTCCCTGCCATCAGTGGAGTTACGACACCTGGAGGGCGTGGATATCTACACGGGCGGTACCAGCCAGAGCTACAGCTTCATCAACGGCAAGACCAGCGCCGCGGTGTCGACCACCTTCTACCTCGTGGTGCGAACGGACCGTTCCTTCACCATCCCCGCCCTGACGGTCGAATTGCAGGGGCAGATCTACCGCACCCAACCCATCCCCATCGTGGTGGTACCGTCTTCCGCGCCCAGCAGCGGTCAGGGAAGCCGGAGCCAAGCGCCGGGCTCACGGACGCCGGACCGTTCGTCGGGTAGCAGCTCCGCGGCGGGGAGGCAACCCGGGGACGAGATCTTCATCACCCTGTTCACCGATAAGGCGCGGGCATATGTGGGCGAGCAGATCGTCCTGACATTCCGCTTCCACCGGCGTGTCCGGCTGTGGGACAGCCCCAAGTACACTGCTCCCAAGACAGAGGGGTTCTGGCGGGAGGATATGCCGCCGGAACGGACCTATGTCGAGGTCATTGCTGGATACCGTTATACAGTGACCGAGCTGCGCTATGCTCTCTTTCCCACCCGCCCGGGCCGACTTAACATCTCGCCGGCGGAAGTGACTATCCCCGTGGATGTCTTCGACCGCTTCTTCTCCTCCCGGCGGGACCGAACCGGACCTCAGCGGTTGCGAACCGGGAGCTTGAACGTGGATATCTCCGCCCTGCCGATACCCAGTCCCGTGAACTACAGTGGTGTGGTGGCCAGCCAGCTGACTTTGACCGCGGCCGTGGGTCGGGACACTGTCCCGCGCGGGGAGCCGGTCAGCCTGAAGATCGACCTGACCGCGGACGGCTTCCTGAAGTCTTTCGAGGGGTTGCCGGTGGTCGAACCCGAGGGTGCCCGCATACACGATGCCTTGCAGCGCCTCGATGTGGACAAGAGCGGCGAAAAGCTGCTGAGCCATTTCCACCTGGAAAAGGTCATCGTACCGACCCGGGAAGGTATTCTGCGACTGGAACCCATACAGATCGCGTACTTCAATCCAACCTCGCATCGCTACGAGACTGTGCGTAAGGATGGCGCCAGACTGGTGGTCACGCCGAGTGATTTGCCGGTGGCGGGAGACGATGTCTCCGGTTTCCTGCGCAGCGAGATCGCACGGCTGGGTCGCGATCTGGCTTTCATCCACCCGGTTGGAGGCGATCTCCGCACGCGGCGGGCGCCCAGGGCAGCCACCGCGACCTGGTGGATCGTCTTGGTCATGCCGTTACTGCTACTGGTCCTGTTGCGCTGGCAGCTGTCCCGTCTGGAGAGGTTACGGCGGGACCCGGTCGGTTTGCGGCGTCGGCGGGCGCTGGTCACGGCGCGTGGTCTCCTCGATGCGGCTGGTCGAGAGCGTGATCCAGTGCCGGGCCTGACCGGGTTGGCCCGAGCGGTTTACGCTTACGTGGCGGACCGGACCGGTCGTTCTCCGGCCGGTCTCGCAGCCGTCGACGTAAGCGGGTATGCCGAATTTCTCGGGTTGCCAACAGTGGGTGAGAGATTGGCAGCCATCCTGACAGTATGCGATAACATGCGTTTCGGCAGCGAGCGGGCTGTACAGGATGTTACCGCCTTGCTGGGCGAGACCCGGAGTCTGCTGGCGCAGTTGGAGAAAGCCTCACTGCAGAAAAAAACTCCTGCCGCCGCGGTCCAACACATCCTGCTCCTGACATGGCTGATCCTGGGAGTCGTAACGCCGAGTCTTCTGGCGCAGGAAGCGCCAGGGGTGGTGGAGCCGCCGACACAGGGTCCCGATCCTATCCGGTTACTGGCCGAGGGGAACCAGGCCTACACCTCCGGTGACATTGCCATCGCCCTGACGCGGTACAGAGAGGCGTTGACTTCCGGTGTCAACGATGCCGTTCTACACTACAACCTCGGCAACGCGTATGCTCGGCAGGGGGAGCTGGGCAGGGCCATCAGCTGTTACTTGCGGGCGCAGCGCTTGACGCCACGGGACCGGGAGGTGCGGGCCAATCTTGCCTGGGTCCGCTCCCATATCAAGGATTTGGAGCTTCAGTCCCAGCCGATGCCGCCGGTGATAGCCGCCATCGTCTCGGCGGTCAGGTTCCTTTCCCTGGACGAGTGGAGCCTGGTCCTGGTCTGTCTGGTCTGGCTACTGAGTCTACTGGTGGCCATGGGTTGGTACCGTGGCCGGATTACGGATATGTGGCGCCGGTTGCTGATTGCCACGTCGGTTGCCCTCGCCCTGACCTTGGTCTTCACGGCCTGGCTATGGTACGAGGAGCAGATTCGTGTCCAGGCCGTGGTCGTGGTGGTGGAGGTGGAGGTGCACAGTGGGCCGGCCGACAGCTTCCCGGTCGTATTTCGGATCCACGACGGGCTGACGTTGACGATTCGCGGTCAACGGGACGATTGGCTACGCATCGGTCTGGGCGGTGACTGGATCGGTTGGGTACCCGAGGGGAGTGTGGAACGTATTCTGCTCGCCCAGGGAGAGGAAGGGTGATGTCGAATGGCCACGGCAGGCTGTTCTGGTTCGTGACAGGACTGGCCTTTGTGGTTAGGGCCATCCACATCTGGGTGATGTCCGACGCCACTGTCAATCCCCTCTTCGCCCACCCTATCATGGATAGCGCCATGCACGACAGGTGGGCGCTAGGTTTGCTCGACGGCAGTTGGCCCGGCGCGGATCCGTTCTTCCGAGCACCCCTCTACATCTACGTTCTGGCCGGGCTGTATGCAGTGTTGGGGCCGGAGAACAGGCTGGCCATCCAGATTGCCCACGCGCTGATCTCCGCCTGCGGTGCGGGGCTGGCGGCCATCTGCGCCGGTCACTGGTTCGGCCGCCGCGCGGGCTGGCTGGCCGGTCTCGTGTTTGCCACTCTGTGGACGAGTATCTATTTTGCCGGCGAGTTGCTCGTCGTCACCCTGACCACAACCCTCAACCTCCTGTTACTCTGGTTGCTTATGCGCGGCGACCAGGAGGAGGGCAGCGACCTCGACCTCCTCGCCGACATCCTCC
>CBDURX010000325.1:0-3998 GCA_965369485.1 uncultured bacterium
TACAACGTCTGGCGCTTCCGGGGCGTGCCGGACGAGGACGATGTCTATCTCGACGACAACGACGAAGAGCGTCCGGGCAAGTACCAGCTCATGGGTAACGGCCAGTTCGACGTGGGCGAGACCCAGGAAGAAAACTACGACGCTGCTTCGGACTGGGTCGCTCTCCTGTCCACGGGGCCGTTCCCGTTCCTGGCGGACGGCGACACCATCCACGCCACCTTCGCCATCGTTTGTGGCCCCGATTCCCTGGGATTGCTGACCAACTCCAAGGTGGCCCAGGTGGCGTACAATCAGGGCTTCACCATCCCCGAGGGGCCACCTTCACCGCGGCTGGAGACGGCCTTCGACAACGACACCGTAATGTTGATGTGGGCGCCGGGCGATTCCCTCGACGCCGACAGTGGCGAACCGCTGCAGGTGGACGACCCTCGCCGCTCGCCGGAACACCACATCAGCACCATCACGGGCCGGCCAGACTTCCAGGGTTACCGGATTTACCGCTACCAGGGGACCACCTTCACCGAAGATCCCTTCTCCCTGGCGACCCTGGTGGCAGAGTACGACAAGGTAGACGGTATCGGCTTCGACACGGGCCTGCCGTTCCTGGACACCGCAGGCAGGCGAATTTTCACTGACAGCCACCTGCTGGATGGCTTCCCCTACTGGTACTCGGTGATCTCATTCTCGTCGCCGGATGTGCTGGAAGGATTGCCCGAGTTCCAGAGCGGTTTCAATGAGAACGCGGTTCTGGTCTACCCGGGACCGGCCCCGTCGACGGCGGAGAACAAGCGCAGGGTCGGGGTCTATCCCAATCCCTACCGGGCCGGCTCTTACTTCGACTCCAGCCGCGGCGAGGTCGAGCTGGGTCGAAAGATCTGGTTCACGGGGTTGCCGGCGCACAGCCGTATCCAGGTGTTCAACCTGAACGGCGAGGTGGTCACGACTCTCTACCACGACGACGAGACTTCCGGCCAGGAACCCTGGGACCTGCTGAGTGACCCGGTACGCGCCATCGCCACCGGGTTGTACGTCTACGTGGTCAAGGATGTCGAAACTGGCGAGATTCAGCGCGGAAAGCTGGTGATCATCAAGTGACACGCCGCATGTTTCAAACCGGTCTCGCCCCACGCCTGCTGGTGCCCCCACTGGCTTTGGCAGCCACCGTCCTGCTCGGCGTGTCAGCCTGGCTGGGCGGTTGCACAAACGACCCCTTCGATCCCGAGTCCATCCCCAACCAACCGCCCGTGGCCAGGATTTTCATCCAGTCGGTGGTAGGGGACAGTCTCAACCCCACCAGTTACTACCAACGGATTTTCCACTGGAGCGGCAGCGACGCCGACGGCTTCGTGGTGCGGTATTTCGTCTCCATAGAGACGCAGCATGGCGTGCCCGCGCCCTGGGATACCACCACTGCCACCGACACCACCATGACCTTCATCACCGATGACGTAGGGCACGCCGAGGCCACCGTGTACGTGGTCTGCCAGGACAATCGCGGCGCTCTGAGCGACACTGCAAGCCAGTACATCCCCCTGCGCAATTTCCCGCCCATCATCAATTTCCAGGCCGACTTCGACACGGTCACCTGGAGCTACAGCGCAGCCAGTTTCCGCTTCTTCGCCCTCGATCTGGACGGTAACGAGACCATGGCCGATTCCTTCCTCTACAGGCTGGACATGGCCGACACGAATCTGGTTTTCATCCACGGCGAGTCCGGCGCCGATCCTGCGCTCGGCTGGATCAAACAGGGCTTCGAGGATCCGGAGACCCGCACCTTCACGGTAGACCTCCACGGCATACCGTCCGCACTCCAGCGGACGCTGACCATCTCCGTGATCGACGAGGCGAGGGCGGACACGCGCTTCACATGGAGTTGGGAGGTCAGGGAGGCTACAGGACCAGTGCTGCTGGTGGCGGACGCATCACCCTTCACAGACCAGCTCTATCACTCTCTCATGGATGACATGTTCGGCACGGGCCAGTGGTCTCTGTACGAGATGGTGACGACAGGGCTGCCGGACAAGCTGTGGGTGCTGACCGAGACCTTCCGTCAGTTCGAGGTGGTGCTGTGGTATACCGGGGGCAGTGCCTCGGACCGCCTCATGGGCTCCACACCTGCCCTGAGAGAGTACCTGCAGCCCACTGTGGGAGACGCACCGGGCAAACTGCTGCTCATCTCACAGAAAATGGTCGGTGCCGAGACCAACCTGCCGTTCGCTTTCATTCAGACCGTGCTGGGTGTCAGCCCCACCGCCGCCCCCGCCAACTACTTCTTCATCCCGTCCGGCCGACAAGCCCTGGGATTGCCGGCCCATTTACCGGACATTACCACTGCCAGCTCCTTCGCCGGTGGGGTCGGTGTACAGGCCCTCGCCGGCACCGAGGTCATCTACCAGATGGAGTATTGTCGGACCTGTTATGGCAACCGGCCACCGTTCGATCCTTACGTGGGCTTTCGGCGCCCCGAGCGCAGCGTGGACCCGGTGGCGAGCGTGGTGGGTTTGACCCTGCAACTGGAGTATTTCGAACACAGTCAGGCCAGCGTCACCCTACGGGCTGTCTTGACCGACGAGATGGGGGTGGTGGCACCGTGAGGCGAGCACGGCAGGCACCACTGTTGCTCGCAGCTGTGCTGGCGCTGCCCGCACCGCTCCTTGCCCAAACCGCAGCCATTTCACCCCAGGCAGAGGGGATCATCAAGGGCACCGTGATCGACGGCGAGAGTGGTGAGCCGTTGCCATACACCAACATCTTCGTCGCCGGCACCAACATCGGAACCATGGCCTTCACGGACGGCTACTTCATCATCCGCGGTCTGCCTCCGGGCAGTTACACGGTACGGGCCTCGTACATCTCGTACAGAGTCGAAAGCGAGTCGGTGACAATCGGTGCGGGTGAGGTCGCGCACATCGAGTTCCGGCTCATGGTGCAGGCCATCATGATGGATCCGTTCGACATCGAGGCCGAGCGGCGCCTGATCGAGGTGGAGAGGACCGGCAGTTCCCACTACATCTCCTCCCAGCAGATGGATGCCATGCCGCTGGACCAGGTCATCCACATGGTCGAGCACATGCCCGGTGTGACCCTGTACGACAACGAGGTGCACATCCGTGGCGGACGCGCCGACGACACCCAGTTCATAATCGACGGCATGACGATGAACGATCCCCTGGCCGGTGGCGGTTACGGCTACCAGATCGACCCTTCGCTGATCAACGAGATCGAAGTCATGACCGGTGGCTTCAGCGCCGAATACGGCCAGGCGGTCAGCGGCGTGGTCAACGTCTCCACGAAGGAGGGGACGGACATCTTCAGCGGAAAGGCCAGCCTCAGGCGGGATTACCTTTTCCAGCCGGTGCCCAAGGATGACGTCATCGGCTGGCGCGACCTGACAGTATTCTCCGAGCCTCAGAACGTCGACATCGTGCGCCTCGCTCTCTCGGGACCGGATCCCATCACCGGCCTTTTGGAGGCGGTCGGTCTCCGGATACCTGGTAAGCGGTACCTCCTGGTCAGCGGAGCCATGGATATCCGCGACGGTTATCTGCCCATTTACTCGCGCCAGGAACCGCTGCAGTCGCCCATCTACACCGATTCATTCTGGGCTCCCCGGGAGCGGAACGAATGGAACGGTCTGTTGAAGTGGACCTGGCACGCAACATCCCGTCACAAGCTGAATATCACCGCCAGCCGGCAGGTGGGCATCAGCCAGGGGTTCCACCTGCCGGGCGAGGGCTATCCGCGGCCGTTCATGGAGGGCAACCCCGACTCCCTGAACGGTCTCGACAAGTATCTCACCTTCACCACCGAAAACATCCTGACGCAGCTCTATTACCGTCAGATCCTGAGCGAGAACAACTGGTTCGAGGTGACCTTCGGCCGCAACTTCACGCGCCTGCACGCCAATCTCAACGGCGAGGACGGCAACGTGGCGGACGAGCTGAACCGCTTCGAGGGTTACGAGCTGTTCAATCCGGACGGCTTGCCGCCCCGTGCCG
>CBDURX010000326.1:0-3996 GCA_965369485.1 uncultured bacterium
ACTGCTGGAGTGGGCCGGCGCCGAGGTCCATCTGACCCGCACAGCCGACTATGACTTCCTGACACCGGCCGACAGCAGCCTGGCCATGGACCTTGCCACGCGCGTAGCCTTCACCGACTCCCTCCGGCCGGACGTGTTCGTATCCATCCACCACAACAGCAACGCGGCCCTGGACCGTGATCTGAACGAGACCCAGACCTACTACCCGGTGGGGCGCGAGGGGGCCGACCTGGACCTGGCCCGCTCCATCCACAAATACCTGGTCCGCAACCTGAACATAGAACCGGCCAAGATCATGGCCGGCAACTTCCACGTGTTGCGTAACGCCTCGGTGCCGGCGGTCCTGGGCGAGCCGTCCATGATCTCCAACCCGGCCATGGAACGGCGCCTGAGCCTGGCCGCCAAGCAGGAGTTGGAGGCGCAGGCCTATTTCCTGGGGCTGCTGGAATACTTCGCCGCCGGAACGCCAAGATGGATCTGTAATTATGGAGACACGATCGTTATCAATGCGGATGATCCTGAAGATTTTTCCTGGCGCTTCGACCGCGGCGAGACGTCCACCTTCACGCTGGCACCAGGTCTCGATCCCATGTCCATACTCTTGACCCTGGACGGCTCACGGAAACCCGTGTCCGCCTCTCCCACCGGCCAAGACATCACGTGGCTGCCGGACGAGGAACTCTCACCCGGCGAGCACCGCCTGGAGCTGACGGCCAGAAACCTGGCCGGCCGGGCCACACCGACCTGGGTCGTCCTGGTGATGGCCAAGGCCAAGCCGAACTACCGTACGCGTATCTGGGTCGACGGTGCGACGGATGCCACAGACACACAGGCTCTCTTCACCTGGGAGTGCCGGGACCGGCATGGAAACAGTTTCCGGCCGGACGGAAGGCTCTTTCTACACGAGAAGGGCGAAACACCCACCGGCAATATAGAGTTAACGACCGGTCCGGACGGCCGAGGCTGGCTGGTCATGCCCTACAGCGAATTTCCTGAGAATCCATCCCTCGCCTGTCAACCCCCTGATCGTTTCCCGGATCTCCCCTGGGAAGCGCCGGTCCGGCCAGCCCATGATTTCATACCTCGCGGTTGGACGTGGAAGTTCCTCCACCTCCCGGACAATTGGGGTTACCAGGTCGTGGTGCCGGGTGGTTCCTGGCGCCCCAGGCATCACCCAGCGCTGGGCGAGCTGCCAACCCAGTACAGGGAGTTGATCGACCCCACCTCGCCCATCCTGCTCGTACGAGACGACTCGCCCGTCTGGCTGGAGGCCGCTGGCGCTTTGCCCCTCGTGGGTGACGATGAGCACAAACCGCCTTGGTATTCCGCAGACAGCGCACCCGACACCTTTTTCTGGCAGCCCGTCCTGCCTGACCTCATCCACAAGGTCATCATCCTCGACCCCACCGGCGGTGGCAGCGAGACTGATGGGACTTGTCCGCTGGGCACGCGCGGCGCAGACTTGAACCTTCGCGTGGCCGAGATGACCGCGGTGCTGCTGCGCGGTGCCGGCGCCGCAGTCATCCTGACCCGCAGCGACGAGCGCTGGGTGCCGCCGGAGGAGAAGGTTCTGCTGGGCAATGAACGCCAGGCGGATCTCTTCCTGATCATCGGCCGCAGCCACGATATCGACCACCGCTTCACGGCCCATCACCACTACGGCAGCAAAACGGGCCGGTACTGGGCTCGCATGTTCGCGCAGGCCGTAGCGCCGCTACTGACGGCTAAGACCCTGGCGACTCGACCGGACGTGGACATTGGCCGGGAAGCGACCACAGCAGCGGACAGTCTCCTGATCGCACCCTCCTACGCCTACCTCCTGCGCCACACCGCCTGCCCCGCCCTGCAGGTGGGACTGGAACTGCCCGCCACCATGGCAGACGAGGAGCGGCTGAACGACCCCTCCTACCAGCAGGCCCAGGCACGCGCCCTGTTCCTGGGCATCGCCGCGACACTTGCCGGCGAGGAGATCCTCGACCATCAGGTGCACCCGGGTGCACTCATCGCACAACAGCTTCGCACCGCGCCCCGGGACAGCCTGCCGTTACTGGAGGAGATCGACTGGGTCAAGCTGGACGGCAATTTCCCCTGGCTGCCACCGCGCTGGGGCGACGGCGACAGCGATGCCGTATCTTCTATCCAGACCCCCGGCCTGCCCGGCGAAGCGGACCAGCACTACCTCGAGATCCGAACCCGGGCGGCGTGGCAGCTCTGGGCCTTGCGCCCGGCACTGGAGGGTGACCTGGAGTGGAAGATGCTTCTGAACGGTTCGGCCAGGCCAGCCGAGCGGATCGTGACGGATCCAGCCGCGGAACAGACAGTCTCACCCCTGGCCTCCCCTCCCGAAGGAGTTCACCCCTGACCGGTCGCGACCGTAAGCAGGTTTCCGAACCCCAGCGGCAACACGACAGTGGCGATCCGGCGTCCTACACCACGTCGTCCCGCTCGACCGCTCAGGAGGCATTCAAGAGCCAGAACCGCCAGCGGATCGCCTGGGCCAGCGTGGCCGCCATTGTGATCCTGGTGCTTTTGGCCATTCTCGGTCCGGACCCGGAGGAGGTCAAAAAGCGCTTCGAGTTCCCCGGCGCCGAGGGAGTGCTCAAGATCATGCCGGAGATTTCCATTTCGCCTGGTGTGGACGCCGTCGAGCAATTGCCGCGTTATTTCCGCGAGACACCACCTCCGCCGGCTGTGGAAGTGCGGCCCGATGATCTGGATCCGCTAGCCACCGAAACAATGCCCATCACCGACTTACCGTCACCTCGCAGCGATTCGGATCTCGTGGTGGAAGCCGACCCCGATTTGGAACAGGTGAACCTGGTGGAGTTCAGCCTGCCCCAGCAGACCAATCCCGACTTCGTCCTGATCCGCATGGTTCGTCCCCAGTACCCCGCCAACGCCACGGAGCAACAGCGCCGGACGCCGGTGATCAGAGTCGAGGTCGCCATCTACATCGCCGAGACGGGCGAGGTGATAGCCTCCATGATCCTCAGTTCCGATGGGGGACCGCTGTTCGAAGAGGTGGTTCTGAAGGCCGTCAATCAGTGGCTGTACAAACCCATCGTCGTCGACGGCCACCCGCCCGAGGGTCGCTGGCAAACCCTGACCTGGCGGTTCTTGAGCCCTTATCTGCGCAGGCGGTGACCTGCACTCCAAGATCAACGCCCTCCGGAAGCGTCCGGCTCCGTTCCGGTCGGGCCAAGGTCACGGCTCTCTTCTCTTGGTAGGGTGTCCTCGCCCACCGGTACGGTGAGGCTGTCTGCGTCTGCGCCGGACAGGAGCGTGTCGGCCGCGGCCTGCCAAGTATCCACGAACAGCGTGGCGGGAAAAGGGACCACCTCGCCACCGTAGTACATGCGCACCACGCGAGCGAAGGCCTCCGGACCCTCGACGTCGATCTGGCGCACCTCGAGTCTCCGGTGCAACGCCGCCGCCAGCGCGTGCCGCTCCTCGACCCCCTCACGCGCGAGACTGTCCAGCACCAACATGGTGGCCTGGAACGCTTTCAAGGCAAGTGGCGTCGCTTCGGCCGGTACGTGCTCGGGATGCCACTCGTGGTGGAAATGATCGGTCCACTCGGCCGGGAAGAGAGCGGTGTCACTGGGAAACAGGGCACGTTCCATCCCACTGCTGACCCGGCTGAACAGCCGGGGTGAGTTCCAGTTGCTCAACCCCATGATCAGCGCGCCCACCGTGTAAAAGTCGAGCTGGGGTCCCAGCAAGATCATCTGGTCCACCGAGGCGTGAATGAACACCACCTCCGGCCGGTATGGTTTCAACTCGAGGATCGGTTGGCGGAAATCGGTGGCTTCCCGCGAAAAGGAGACCGCGCCGACAAGTGTGCCGCCATAGCTGCGTAGTTGATCGGCGAAGAGCTGGTAACTCCGGGCACCCTCACGGGTGTCGGCATAGAGAACGGCAA
Source organism: uncultured bacterium (assembly GCA_965369485.1). Classification (GTDB taxonomy): domain Bacteria; phylum Krumholzibacteriota; class Krumholzibacteriia; order LZORAL124-64-63; family LZORAL124-64-63; genus CBDURX01. The sequence continues at coordinate 3,923 of CBDURX010000326.1, forward strand.
ATCGTTTCTTCATAAGCAGTTTAGTAGCGAAACGGGCCATCAAACCAGATTCGTAATGACCGGTCAGATTCGTC
>CBDURX010000327.1:0-3995 GCA_965369485.1 uncultured bacterium
CACCGAGCCCTTCCTGCGAGCAGAGTCACAACGTCCCGTCGCTATCGTTGTTGAGCAAGAATTCCTTGTCGACGACGAATTTTTCCCGTGTGTCAGCCGCAATCTCGTAGATGCCTGTGTCCATGCGGATTGCATCGCATGGGCAAGCCTCCTCGCAGAGACCGCAGTAAACGCAACGTAGCAGGTCGATCTGGAAAATAGTCGGGTATTTTTCGATCCTCGGATCAGGATGTTCGGCCGCCACGATCGTGATACAATCGGCCGGGCAAACAGTGCTGCACATCATACACGCCACGCAGCAGGGTGTACCGTCATCACGCTGCATGAGACGATGCCGACCGCGGAACCGTCCGCTGTAAACCCGTTTCTCTTCCGGGTACTGCATGGTTGGCATTTCTGACATGTGGACGATGTTGCGCAGCAAATGCTTCATGGTGATACCAAGGCCGCGCAACACCTCCCATAGGTAGATGGCTTCGCGGAAGCTGGTCCGCTTCTCCCAGGCGCGCTGCGGCAACTGTTTGTTGGCACTCATCTGTATCCCTCAACTCCCCCGGAGCTGCCGGGTGTCCCGCGCCGGAACTATGTCCCTACCAGGTCCAGCGCCTTGACAACGGCTTCTCTAGGTCAAAACGGCTACCACCAAGATCGTGATCACCAGGTTCACTAGACCCAGGGGCAACATCACCTTCCAACCCAGAGCCATCAGTTGGTCGTAACGGAAACGCGGCAGCGTCCACCGCATCCAGATGAAAAACCAGGCGAAGAACACCATCTTTCCCAGGAAAGCCAGTGTCTGCATGATAGTCGCGAAAAGCTCGGCTCCCACAGGCCCGACAGTCCACGGCTTCAACGTTAGAGAGAACAAGGAGAGTCCGGCCAGGATGGCGAAGTTGACACCGCCCAGAACAGGCTCCCGGTCACGGGCGTCACCGAACTTGTTCCTCTCTCGCTGCACGCGCCGGAAGAAGAGCACGGACATCCAGATACAGAACAAGGCGAAAAAAACGATGACCAGCGGCAGCAAGGTCTGCGCGTGGGCTTCCAGAGCAGGGCGTGGCAGCCATGGAATGCCGTAACCGCCGAAGTAGAGGGTCGTCACCAGCATGGCCGCGACCACCATGTGTGCGTACTCAGCCATGAAGAAGAGGGCGAACTTCATGGAGCTGTACTCGAGGTGGAAGCCCGCCACGATCTCCGACTCCCCCTCGGGCAGATCGAACGGATTGCGGTTGGCCTCGGCGAAGATTGCTGTCAGGAACAAGATGAATCCCAGTGGCTGGACGATGAAACCCCACTTGGGCAGGAACCCCCAGATCAACTCGCTCTGACCGACCACGATGTCCGTCAGTCGGAAGGTGGAAAAGATGAGCAGGATCCCCATCAGCGCCAATCCCATGCTGATCTCGTAGCTGATCATCTGGGCTGCGGCGCGCATGCCACCCAGGAAGGAAAATTTGTTGTTGGAGGCCCAGCCGGCCATGACGACCCCGTAAGTCCCCAGGCTGGCGATGGCCAGCACATAGAGGATCCCCACGTTGAGATCCGCGACTATGAGGGGGATCCTGCGCCCGGCGATCTGGATGGAGTCCCCGAAGGGAATCACGGCAAAGGTCAGCAAGGCCACGCTCATGACTATGAAAGGCGCCAGGGAGTAGAGCACCTTGTGAGCCCGCTCGGGCCGTATGTCCTCCTTGAACAGGAGTTTCAGCACATCGGCGATGGGATGTACCAGGCCACCCAGCCGGATGCCGGCGATCTGGGCCCGATTGGGACCGGTGCGGTCCTGGATGAAGGCAGCGCCCTTGCGCTCCGCCCAGATCAGGGTGACCACCATGCCAAAGATGACCACGATCATGAACACGATCTTGATCAGCGAATCAACCAGCACGGTAATCAACGCTCACCTCCGGCACGAGATGGGGCAGTCCGATCGATGACGAGACCGGCCGTGGGCAAGTCGTTCAAGTCGGCAGTCTCCGGCAGTGACAATACGGCGGCCACGAGACGCCGCACGGCCGGCAGATTGGCCACTGACTCCTGTACGGTCAGTTGGTCGGACAGATCGGCCAGCATCCGCCAGTCCTCCCGCGCGTCGCCAGGCCTGCCGACCGCGCGCTGGAAGCCCTGGATCCGGCCCTGTGTGTTCACGAACAGACCATCCTTTTCCACCCACATGCTCAGCGGGATCACCAGTGCCGCAGCGGTGGCCGTGGCGTTTCGGTGGGTTCCCAGGTAGACCACCTGGTCGCAGCTCTGCAGGGCCGCGCACACGGCTTCGTCGGCCGCGGGATCGCCCCCGTAGATGACCACTGTCCGTCCGGCGCCCGGCAAACGCTCTACGAGGGTCGCCGGGGGAATTTCGGGGAACTGGAGCCAGGCCAGGCCAGTGCGATTGGGCGTGCGGTCGGCTGCTAGCAGCAGGTCGTCTCCCTCCTGAATGTCCAGGCCACTCATGCCACCGAACAGGTTCTCCGCTCCCGTCAGCTCCACCATCAATCGCCGGAACAGGACCAGCTCCTCGAGAGACTGTTGGGGAGAAGCCAAGGCCAAGGCCACGGAGTCAGGTTGGATTAATGCGATCAACCTTGTCCAGGCCTCCTGCCAGGTTACAGCCTGGAGTTCACCGTCCTTCCGCACCAGTGGCGATTGGAGCCGCTTCTCGTCGTGTACGTTCTTGTACACCATGCGACCGAGGTCGCACATCCAGGGACCGTTGACCTCGTCGTTGCGACGAGGCTTGAGGCGGTAGACACGTCCACCCTCGTGATCGATGCGCACGTTGCAGCCGGTCGCACAGCCGGGGCAGACCGAGGGCGTGCTCCGCAGCAACCAGACCCGCTTCTGGAAGCGAAAATCTCGACTGGTCAGGGCTCCCACGGGGCAGATGTCCACCGTGTTGAGGCTGTAGTTGTTGTTCAATTCCCGGCCTGGCGCCACGGATATCTCCGCCCGATCGCCGCGGTTGAAAATGCCGAGCTCCCGTGTCCCCGTGATCTCGTCCAAGAACCTGGTGCAGCGTGTACAGAGCACGCAGCGCTCCTTGTCCAGGATCACGTAGGGGCCGATGACCTCGGCCTTGACCTTGTTGACCTTGTCGGTAACGGCGACCTCCGACTCGTAGAGGCCGTAACCCATGTACTGGTCCTGCAGTCCACATTCGCCGGCCTGATCGCAGATGGGGCAGTCCACCGGGTGATTGATCAGGTGCATCTCGAGGATCTTCTGCACGGCGTTGCGCACCTTCTCGCTCCGGGTGTGCACCACCATGTCATCGCGGACTGTGGTGTTGCAGGCGATGGTCAACTTCGGCATGCCCTCTATTTCCACCTGGCAAAGGCGGCAGACCCCCGCGATGGAAAGGTCCGGGTGGTAACAGAAATGCGGCAGCGCTTCACCCCGAACTTCCGTGCAGGCCTCGAAGAGGCGGGTGCCGTCAGGGAACTCGACCTGTTTGCCGTCGATGGTCAGTTTGGCCATGTCTATGTCTCCAGCTCCCCCCGTGGCCACCGGCTGCTCGGCTCCGGCAGGGCGGCTTCCTTGATGAGATCCTCGAAATCGGGACGGAACTTCGCGAGGAAGCTCTGCATGGGCATGATGGCGGCATCGGCCAGCGGACAGATGGTTAGTCCGCCCATGCCGTCGCAAACACTGTTCAGGAGGTCCAGGTCTTCCGGCATGCCCTGCCCCTTGCGCAGTCGCTTTATGATCTTGTGTAACCAGCCGGTACCCTCGCGGCATGGCGTGCACTGGCCGCACGACTCGTCGAAGTAGAAGTGCATGAGAACCTGGATCAGGTCGACCATATTTGCACTCTCGGGAATGACGATCATGCCACCGGAACCGAGCATCGTGCCTGCCTGCGCCAGGGCCTCGTAATCCAGGTTAACGTGCATGACCTCGGCGGCCGTCAGGATCGGCACCGAGGATCCGCCCACGATGACCGCCTTCAATTCCTCGCCATCGGTCATGCCACCAAGGTCATCGTGGAAAAA
>CBDURX010000328.1:0-3973 GCA_965369485.1 uncultured bacterium
GAACGGAGAGCCGAGGTATGAAGGTCGAGATTGTCGACCGCCGATCGATGCGGAGTTGGTGGCCATCCCGGGAACTCGTCGGCAGGCTGGAGCGATTGTGTGCACCTGCGGGACGCGGCGATTGGTGCGTCGGCTGGGTCCTGGCCGACGACCAGGCTCTGGCCGATCTCAACTGGCGGTACCGGCGACTGCGTGGTGTGACGGATGTACTGTCTTTTTCTTATCTGGAGAAGAGTGGAGCGGGCCCGCCGCAGTTGGCCGCGGGAGAGGGTTACGCCCACTACGATTTCTGGCTCGATTCCTTCTCGGAAGAGGTCAACGCAACCGTGGGTGAGATCGTTCTGGCTCCAGCCTGCGTGGCGGACCGCTGCCAGGAACACGGAAGGCCTTGGGAGGAAGAGCTGGCCCTGTTGACCGTGCATGGCGTATTGCACGTCCTCGGCTGGGAACACGGAGCTGCGGCTGCCACCGAGGCCATGCAGGCCCGGGAAGCGGAACTGTTGGCGCGGGTTGGTATCCAGCACCCGCTCCTGCGAAGGGGGATGACAGACTGATGGAGGGAGACATAGCTGGCTCACCTGGCATTGGTACGCTGATCCTGGCCGTCGTGGCCTACGTGGGTGCCATGCTGATGACGGGTTTGATGACTGCCGTATTCCGCATCAGCGGCCTCTACCGCCATGATCTGCTGGAAGAGGAACGGTTGGGAAGATTCCTGCAAAACTACCTGCAATCCACCCGCAGGTTCATGGTGACCGTCGGCACGCTGTATCTGGTCTTGACAGTGCTGGGCTGTTTTGCCTGGGGACGGCTGCTGGCGCAGCAGTGGCACGGCGCCCTGACGGTGAAGTTCCATGCGGTACTGGCGGTGACCGTGGTTCTAGCCTGGTACGGTGGTGGCCTGGTAGTGAAACAGATCGCCGCCCGCGCCGCCCTAGGCTTCGCCCGCGGGCTCGGCACGTTGCTCTACCCGCTGTTCTGGGTGTTGCGTCCCTGGGCAGTGTTCCTGCTCTGGATCATGGACAAGATCGACGACACGCTCTGGACTGGCGAGGCGTTGATGCACTTGTCCTCGGGCGAGATACGCAGCTTGCTCAGCGAGGAGACCAGCAACGTGACCCTGGAGGAAGATGAGCGGGAGATGATCCACAGCATCTTCAGCTTCCACGACACAACTGTGCGCGAGATCATGGTGCCCCGCATAGATATGGTCTCCCTGGAGGCTTCCGATCCTGTGGCCATGGTGGTCGAGGCCGTGTACGGATCACGCCATTCACGGATCCCGGTGCACGAAGGCAGCGTGGACAAGGTCACGGGGATCCTCTACGTGAAAGATGTGTTGTCCCTGGTCGCGGAAGGACAGTTGGAGGCGGAGGGGAAGATCGTTGGAGATCTCGCGCGCCCGGCTTACTTCATCCCGGAGAGCAAGAAGATAGACGAGGTTCTGGAGGAGTTCCGGACCAAACGGATCCACATGGCCGTGGTCATCGACGAGTACGGCGGAACGGCTGGCCTGGTGACCCTGGAGGATGTGCTGGAGGAAATCGTCGGGGAGATTGAAGACGAGTTCGACCAGGAAGAACAGCTCTACGAGTGGTTGAACGAGTACTCCCTGCGGGTCGATCCCAAGATCGACCTGGAGGATTTACAGGAACTGTTGGGAGTCGCCTTGCCGGACGAGGGCAGCGAGACCCTCGGGGGGCTGATCTACGAGGCGGCCGGCAACGTGCCCGAGATCGGTGACCAGATCGCGGTCGCTGATTTCAGCGTGAAGGTGGAAGATGTGGCCGACCAGCGTATCTTGCGGGTGACCATCTCCGCCGAGGAGCCGTTTCCCGGCCACGCCAAGCACGACCAGTGACCGGTCGCAGGCGCGCAGAACAGAGGGCTTCGTCATGTCCGTGATCCGGCAGTATTTCCTCACCGGTTTGCTCGCGGTCACACCGTTGGTTGTAACCGGCTGGATTCTCTGGCGCTTCTACCTGCTGGTGGACCACACGCTCAGGCCATGGCTGGAGAGGATTCCGGGTCTGGGCGATACCTACCCCGATTTCTTCCTGACCCTGTTAGGCCTGGTCTCCTTTTTCCTGGTGATCGTCCTGATCGGCCTGTTCACCCGCAACCTGATCGGCGTCGCCTTCTTCCGTCTGGTGGAGAGGATGCTCAACAAGATCCCCTTCATCAAGGGTATCTTCACGGCCACAAAGCAGATCAGCGAGGTGTTCCTGAAGGATCAACGAACTGCCTTTCAGAAGGTCATATTGTTCGAGTACCCTCGGCGGGGACTCTATTCCATTGGCTTCGTGACCTACGACGATCCGGCTCTCGAACTGCTCAACGTATTCTTACCCACTACACCCAATCCCACTTCGGGTTACCTGCTCCTGGTTCCCCGGTCGCAAGCCTCGATCATGCCTCTGACCGTCGAGGAGGGGATACGTCTCATCATTTCCGGCGGCTCGGTCATGACCCTCTCCCAGGGGCAGATCATCGAGCGGTTGTTGCCGGGCTGCGAGGTAGAGGCGGGTGGCGCGCCGGCGCCGGTGGACGGAACTACCGCTGGCGAGGAGGCGCAGCCGTGAATGGACACGACCGCAACCCCGCTGGCTCGGCACGTCACGAAGAGCGCTTCCTCGATCCCACCGATCTCCAGGCGCGGCACGAGTACGTCGAGCAGTTGCAACGGCTGCTGGACGAGGGAGACCAGGCGGGAATCGCTTGGGTGTCGAGGGAGCTGTCGCCGGGTGACCTCTCTGAGGTACTGCGTTCACTGAGCGTGGAGGATACGGCCCGGGTCCTGAAACTGCTGCCCGCCGACACGATCGCCGAGGTTCTCTCCGAGATCGACAACCGCAGCCTGAGCGCTCTCTTCGACCTGTTGAACATCGACGAGATCGCCGATCTCGTGGAGGAGATGCCCTCGGACGATGCCACCGATCTGATCGGCGAGCTGGAGGACGAGCAGGCCCAGCAGATCCTGGCCGCCATGGAGGAGGAGGAGCGCGGTGAGGTCACCGAGCTGCTTCAGTACGAGCCCGAAACCGCCGGCGGTCTCATGGGCAAGGAATTCGCGGCCGTTTCCGACGATGCCCTCTGCCGCGACGCCGTGACCACCGTGCGCGGTTTTGACGAGGACGACCTGGAGCAGATGCACTTCGTCTTCGTGGTGGACGATCGGGAGAGGCTGGTGGGACAGGTGCCACTGGTGAAGCTGTTGTTGGCGTCGCCCGACACCTCGCTACGTGAGGTCATGGAGCCTGAGCCTCCGTCGGTCGACGTGGAGCTGGACCAGGAGGCCGTGGCCCAGTTCTTCATGACCCACGACCTGATCAGTTTGCCGGTGGTGGATCGCCAGAAGCGGCTGGTGGGCAGGATCACGGCCGACGACGTCATGGATGTGATGGAGGACGAGGCCACCGAGGACATCTCGCGCATGGCCGGCACGAGCGTGGATGAGTTCGGCGAGCAGTCGGCATTGCGTGTGGCCCGTTCCCGTATCCCTTGGTTGCTTGGCGGCCTGGTCGGGCAGATCGGCTCGGTGTTGGTGCTACGCCACTTCGGGCGGGGCATCCAGGAGATGGTGACACTGGCCTTTTTCATCCCGGTGATCATGGCCATGGCCGGCAACATCGGCATCCAGACCTCGTCAATGGTCGTGCGCGGCCTCGCCACCGGTGAGGTGGATATCTACCGTATCGGCCGCCACCTGTTACGCGAGCTGCTCACGGCGTTGGTGACCGGTAGCGTGGTGGCGAGCTGCTTGTTCCTTATCGCCGGGGTGGTTGTGGGGGATCTGCCGCTGGCGGTGGTGCTCGCGGTAGCCATGCTCCTGGTGATCATCTTCGCCGCCATGGTGGGCACTGGCATCCCACTGCTGTTGCACCGTTTCGGCGCCGATCCGGCTGTCGCCACCGGCCCGTTCATCACGACCTTCAACGACATCTTCGCGTTGTTCATCTATCTCGGCCTTGCC
>CBDURX010000329.1:0-3957 GCA_965369485.1 uncultured bacterium
GGCTTCGAAATTGTGTCCGGCTCGGAACCAGGATCCAAGCCGGACACATTTTCGAAGCCACAACCATTTTCCAAGCTACTACCTATTTCCGCACCATGATCTTGGTGTCGGGGTAGCTCACCTTCCACGACCGCCATAACATTCGCAGATGCGGGAGGATCTCCAGGACCTTGTCCTGGTGGAATCCGGATACGCAGCGTAGCACGCGACCGTTGTGTCCGACATCGCTGAACCAGATACTCTCACTCTCCTTGTCGTAGAGGACGAAGGTCGAGAAGTAAGTCCAGCCGCTCGCCGCCAGCGTCAATGCTTCACCTTCCAGTTCCCGGCTGTACACGACAGCCCCATCTACGAGTGGTCAGTAGGTGACGGCGACATGGGCCTCGCCGAAGGTGTCGTCCACAACCTCGGTGTCGAACATATCGTTCAGGCGATAGGCACGTGCCTCGCCGTCGATCGCCACACCGAGCACGACGAAGACCTCGGTGTCATCCGGGTAGGTCGGATCACCGGGACCGAGCATGTCAGGGTCGATGATGGGGCGGATCACGTCTGGACCGAGTCCGTTGCCCCAGCCGTTGAGATGCATGTTGTATTGGAGAACGGCGTGGGTGATGTCCCAATCCATGCCGGAGTTGTCGGTGAGAATGATAGCTTCCGGTGTCTGGGTAGCACCCTCGGCCACCGGCGCTTTGTCCTCGACATTGCCCACAGCGTCATGAGCCACGGTGTAGAACTCGTAATTGCTCACGTATTCCGGTGCCGTGAAGCGGATCGGGCTGTTCTGGAAGCTGCCGAACATCATCCACGGACCGCCGTCGCGCCGGTACCACAGATCGATGGCCGCAACTCCGCTGGTGGTGTCGTCGGCGTCGAACGGCACGTCGAATCTCCGGCTGGTCTGTTGCGGCCCGGGATCCACCACCGTCGAGGTAGGGGCTGAGGCGTCCTGCGTCGCAGAGACCGAGACGGAGAAATCCGACTCGATGCCACTGCTGTTACGGGCCTTGGCGCGGTAGTGGTAGGTAGTACCGTCCTGGAGATCGGTAAACTCGAAGGACATGGTGGTGATCCAGCTGCTGTTGACCACGTCGGTAGTGAACTCGGCGTCGCTGGCCCGCTGGGCGAGATACTCCGCCGCCGCCTTGCCCACTCCGTCGGACCACTGGACCGTATTTACGTCGCCCTGGATGAAATCCGCCTGGGCGACCATTTCCGGCACCGCCGGGGCGTCGCCTGGGGGAAGGCCACCCATCCCATCGTCGTCGCTCTCTCCACAGCCGCTCGCAATCAGACCCAAAGAGGTGAGCAGGCAGAGGGTGAGGCGCGTTTTCATGAAAAGCCTCCTTCTGTAGCCGGCTTCAGAGGGGTCGCGAGGACCGCCGGTGGGTTTTTGGCGGCAGGTTTGCCAAATTTCACTAGCAATGAGGAACAAAATTGTCTTAAATTATCCTAATGGTATTTTGGTGTTTGTCAAACCTGCCAGCTGGACGATCACGACCCTGAAAAAACCTGGGAGGATTGATATGCACTCCAACCGCCTTCCGCGCTTGGGGATGGTGTTGGTGGGAGCTTTGTTATGCGTCGCTTGGACCACACCGGCCGCCGCACAGGAATTCTCGACCCTGGGCCTTTCGGCTGCACCCGACACCTACATTCCGGTTCTCGAGACTCCGGTGGACGAGCCCTTCACCTTGTATCTCATCGTCACCGGGCCGGAGGGAACCGAGCCACTGCCCTTCGACCTTTACGAGGTCGACTGGACAGTGTTCACGGCTTGCTGCGGGGCCACTCCCGTACTGGTCACTGAATTCGTTTATCCCGAAAGCACGATTCCCGCGGGCGATCCCTTTGAATCGATGAAGTCCACGGCTGTCAGTTGCCTGGACGACCAAGTGGTGCTCCTGGCGACCTTGAATTTCGATTGGTCCGAGGAGTACGCGGGATTGACCGAGTTTCCGGTCTCGGCCGGTGCGGCCAGTCCCGCCGAGGACTGCTTGGGGGATTACCACATCCTGATGGGCTTGCACGTACAAATCATCGGCATCACACAGACGCCCAATCAGGCTCTGACCTGGGGCGGTCTGAAGGCCACTTACAGCGACTAGTCGGGACAATCAACACTGGTAGGGTCAGAAACGACTGGTGAGGCGCACCTCGACGCCGGAGAAGTCCGGTACGAGGTAGCAGGTGCCCGAAGTGCAGGCGATGCCCCGTCGCCTTTCACCGGCGAAGACGGTCACCTCGTGGTTGGCGTCGATCTGCAGGTTGCCCACCACTGCCAGCCAGGTACGAGATTCGTCCTCCACGACATCGAAGGTCAGTGGGTCGTCCTTCTCCAGGGGATCGTTGGAGAACTCCGCCACCAGAACCAGTGAGCCGATGCCGGCCTTGCTCACGCCACCGCTGACGTAGATGTTTTCGAATTCCTGAATCCCGCCGAAGTTGCCGGCATCCCGCTCCGCTTGCAGGTACTGCAGGTCGATCTCCCCGCCCCAGCCATCGTTGCGCACGTATTCGACACGGCCACCGACAACCCACTGGTCGGAGATTCCCTCCGCCTCGTCCTGGCCGGTTGAGCCGAGCAGGCTGACGCGCAACTTGGCCGTGGCCGGGGACTCCAGGCCCAGGAACAGCTGCTCGTATTCTTGGGGGTCCTTGAATTCACCCAGAATATCGCGCCGGTTCGTGGCCTTGGCCCAGATCGGCGTCATGATCCATCCACCCGGCAGGCCACCGGCGATTGACAGCTGATGCCCCTTTTCGTCCTGGGAGTCGAGCACGTGCGTCGTGCGGTTCAAGAGGCGCGCGCTGAACTCCGGTACCAGGTTGGGGGGATCGTTGATGAGGAGATTGAACAGGTGATAGTCCTTCGTCTCGAAGCTGGCGCCCCAGGAGCCGTAGGCCAGCTCGGTGACACTGTAGATGGCGTGGGGCACACCGTCGTCACTGTTCAGTCCATCCGTGAAGGGCTGCCACATCTTGCCGGCGTATTCGCCGTAGAAACGCAGCTTGACGCCCGCTTCCCGTAGCGCGGGCAGCAACCGTCCGAAATGCACGCTCAAATCCAGTCCGCCCAGGTCCTGGGGCTCCTCGTTCAGGTCCGAGCGCATGTAGCTGCCACCGAGGACCACGCCGCGTCCCAGGTTCAGGCCGAGGTGGCCGGCGGATATGGTTCCGCTGCGCCGTTCGGGGAAGAATTCCGTACCGGGGTTGTAGGATGTGTTGGGAGAGGTAACCGGTCGGCCCGAAATGCCGAGGTAGGAGATCCGTCCCACCTTGCCCTCGACGATAACGCCGTCCAGGTCGCGACTCTCGGCGTATCGGCCCGATTCAGGAATCTGGTCGCGGATGACCCCGGGCAACTCGAAGGCGCGGAACAGCAGGCCCCGGCCCAGGATGGCGTAACCGTTACCGATGCGAAGTGTCAGAGCTGGACTGGACCACTGGGCATACTTCTGGGTGATCAGACTATAGTCGGTGGAGAAACCGGGGATCTGGGCGAACAACGGAATCTCGGCGGAAGGCTGGTAGAACTCGTAGCGTAGGCCCAGACTCAGGTTGCTGCGTGTATAGTCCAGGATGAACTGGTCGAAGAGCCGGGTGCGCTCCTCCGCCTCGAGAGAAGGATCACGGCCCACCTGGTATTCCAGCAGGTTGCTGGCCTGTACCGTGCCACTGTCCTCGCCCCAGAACGCCGCCGCGGGTGGGGCGAGCAGACCGGCAGCGGCGACCAACACAGGGACCGCCCAGAATTTTCTCACGGATTCTCTCCCGCGGCTAGCTGGGCGAAGAGCGCCTCGATCTCGGCCTCGAGAAGCTTTTCGTCGCCGTCCCGATAGCCACGGTGCAGGGACACGACCCTGCCTTCAGGGGTGACGAGGAAGGTGGCGGGTGGAGCGGTCATCCGGTACTGGCGGGCTACCTTTTTGTCCCCGTCCAGCAGGACGGGGAAAG